>NZ_JAQOSO010000088.1 GCF_030068505.1 Roseofilum capinflatum BLCC-M114 | reverse complement strand
CTTCGACTTCGCTCAGGGCAAGCAGGACAGCGCCTGCGGGAGAAGGGGGTAGGGGATGAGGGGCAGTCGTTTATAACTCATTTAGGATTGCTATAGGATCTAAGATGACATGATTTTTCTAAAACGGAATCTCCTGTAAAGAAAACATAATGATTGGATGGATTCCTATGCAGACTTGGCAAGTAGATTGTTATCGCCGACCTTCAGAAACCGACACCCAGGGAGAATTCTGGGAGCTGTGGATTTGTGAACCGTCCCCTGGAACCTTTCGCCATCGGGCAGTTTGTCCCCAGTCGGAATTAAGTCGAGATTGGTTACTCAAGGAATTTAAGCAGTTTTCCGCTCTTCCCGATCGCCTGCTGGTTTTCCGTCCCACCACCCTCCACCTCCTCGAACCTGTCGCCCAAACCCTCGGTATTGAACTGATTCCCACCCGACGCACCCCCACCCTTAAACAGTGGATTGTCGATGAATTAAAGCAACCCATCGCCCTAGATCGACCCCCTCCGCTCCCCCTACCAGAGGAATTATGGGGCGATCGCTGGCGGTTTGCCACCGTCAGCGCTCAAGATCTCATCGAAGGAATCGGCGATCGCCCCATTCCCATTAAATCCCTACCCGAAGATCTCTGGCCGATTAATCTCGGTCTTCCCTCCACCGTCTCTATTCCCGGAGTCGTTATTGATGGCGATCGGCAATCTTTACAACTCGCTCAATGGTTCGCTGATGCTAATCCTATCAGTCTCAATTTTATTCCCGGTCAACCCGATGGCCTGATTTTAGAATCCGGATTGAGCGATCGTTGGATTATCACCACCTTTGAAGATAGCGAAGTTCGCCAAGCCGGCCATCAATACGAACAGCGAAAACAACAGAGCAAAGGTCTTCACTTTCTGCTCATTCAACCCGATGATTCTGGCATGACCTACACTGGATTATGGCTACTCCAACCTGAAAACGAATGCACCAGTTATAGCGCGTAGCGCTATAGTATTTACAAATCCTGGAAAACGGCATGGATAGCTGGTTCGATATCTTTCGTTATAGCCAGGGCTGATCCCATTCTCTGACCCTATTCCCTATTCCCTATTCCCTATTCCCTAGCGCGAAGCGCTATAAATCCCTATGACTTCCCTAATCATTCCCCAAACTCCTCCAGATTCCTCCATTATTTACCCCAGTGAGAACGGTGAACCCATAGCTGAAACTTACGATCATATCTATGCAATTTTAACCACTCTCCAAGTATTAAAAATCTATCTTGCGGGTCAACAGGCTACCGTTCTCGCCAACCAATTCCTCTACTATTCCAAAGGATTTCCCCAGCTTCGCATGACTCCCGATGTCATGGTCATTTTTGATGTAGAACCGGGCGATCGAGATAACTATAAAGTCTGGGAAGAAGGACAAGTGCCCAAAGTCATCTTTGAAATGACCTCAGAAAGTACGAAAAACGAAGATCTGGGATTCAAAAAAGAAATTTATGAACAACTAGAAGTAGAAGAATATTGGCTTTTTGACCCCAAAGGAGAATGGATTGAAGGACAATTAGAAGGATATCGGCTGGTAGGAGAAACCTATCAACCCATCACCGATCGCCGCAGCCAAGCCCTCAATTTACGGCTTTTTCCTGAAGGGAATATCATTGAGTTTTATCGGGAAGAGGTAGAAGCAAAACTGTTGATTAATGATGCATTAATGGCAGCTTTACAAGCAGAAAGACAAGCCAAAAAAAAGACTTTAGATTGGCTTAAAAAAGAACAAAAACGGGTGGAAGATCTAGAGGCGATCTTAGTTCGTTATCAAGAAAAATTTGGACATCTGGAACAAAAATCATGACTAACCTTTACTTCATCCGGCATGGTATAGCAGCGAACCGAGAAGACTATAGCCAAGGCGATCGCCAACGTCCCCTAACCCCAGAAGGCATCAAGAAAACCACCAAGGTTGCCCATCGCTTACAAGAATTAGGGATAACATTTGACTTAATTTTGACCAGTCCCCTGGTCAGGGCCCAACAAACAGCAGAGATTTTGCAAACCGTGGGACTGAGTAAGGCACTGCAAACTTCATCGGATTTAGCCCCGGAAGGCGACCTTTTATCCTGGTGGCAAGAGGGTAAAAAATGGCGCAAGTATGAAAATTTAGCCTTGGTAGGCCATGAACCCAATCTGGGCCATTGGGCTGAGTTATTGGTGTGGGGAGAAGTCAAATCTGGCTTGATTGTCAAAAAAGCCGGTGTAATTGGGATTACCTTACCCGATTCTGGTTCCCCTGTGGGCAACAGCGATCTATTTTGGCTCACCCCTCCCCGATTCTTATTGAATTAATGGGTGAGTTAATGGGTAACCCCCATCTCCCCATTCCCCCATCCCCCCAACCCCATAGCGCTATACAATAACGAAAAAATGTTCAAGATTCCCAAATCCCTATGAATGTATTATTTCAAGAAATCCAACAAAGTATCCTGAATCTGGTGGGGGCTGGAATTGAGGCGCTTCCGGGGATTTTAGTGGCGATCGCCTTTTTGATTTTTACCTCTTGGGCTGCTCAGTTTTCCCGCAGAGTAGCCACTCGCGTCACGGAGATGGCAATTAAAAACCAGTCCTTACGCTCTTTGTTGATTCAATTGAGTTATGTCGCCACTTGGGTTGGGGGGGTTCTCATCTGTAGCGTGATCGCCTTTCCAGACCTGCGTTTGGGCGATGTGATCGGGTTGTTGGGGTTAGGTTCAGTAGCCATTGGTTTTGCCTTCCAAGATATCTTTAAGAATTTTCTGGCCGGAATTTTACTCCTGTTGCAAGAACCCTTCCGCTTAAGCGACCAAATCATTGTCGATGGTTTTGAGGGAACCGTCGAAGAGATTTCCATTCGCTCGACGCAAATTCGCACCTATCAAGGGGAGTTAATCGTGGTTCCCAACTCCATTGTGTTTACCTCCACAGTACAGGTTTTGACCAATTCACCCCGTCGTCGCACTGATCTGGCGATCGGAGTAGACTACAATACCCCCCTCTCCCATGCCGTTGAAGTCCTATATAAGGCCATTTCTGGAGTCGATGGCGTATTAACCGAACCGAATCCAGAAGTTGATATTGTCGGCTTTGGGGACAGCTCCATTGACTTGAAAGTACGCTATTGGACTGTGCCCTATCGAAAAGAAGTACGCCGCATTCAAACGCGAGTGATGTTAGCCCTGAAAAATGCCTGTGATGGTGCAGAAATTAATATTCCTTATCCCATTCGCACCGTTTACCACTATAACCAAGAACGATTTAGTGATAGTTTTCCCAAAAACGAGCCGTCACCATCCTCTCAATCGGGGCCCTACGATCGCGATAGAGTTTAATGGAAACGTTAGGGGGGTCATCATGCCCCCTACTGGACTAACGAATACAGCGCTTTCCACTACCTAAGTCATAGGATTTCCCGATTCAGCTATCTCTTCCAAGCAAGTTGATAAAAAGACACTATGATAAAGGAAGGGTGTGAGATTGGAACAGAGCCTGAATCTTTGCAGAGTCCACCAGTTCTGTAATCCTGATGAACGCTCTCACTACCCTAACCATCGCACTCCCATGTCGTTTTATCATGAATCATATTGTGTCTGATGCTCAAGAAAAAATGACACTGACTTGGAATCAAGCAGGTCAGGATGTTCGTTGTAACTTATCTTCCGATCGCCTCATCTATTATCGCTTACTCACAGAAACGATCGCCAAAATCCGCTCGTCCTTAGATTTAGACACCATTTTGAGGACAACGGTTGTGCAACTGCTTGAGGTTCTGAACACAGACCGAGTAGCGGTGTTTCAATTAAATCCCAATTTAGCTGGGCAAGGTGAGGTCATTTGTGAGGATGTCAAATCTCCTTGGAAACCCGCGAGTTCAATTCAGGTTTACGATCGCTGTTTTGGCGAGGAATTTGCGGCTGAATACCTCAAAGGTCGCATCAGTGCTATTCCAGATATTTATGCCCCCCATATTAGTGATTGTCACCGAGATATCTTAGCCCAATTTCAAGTTAGAGCCAATCTAGTCGCTCCCTTAGTCAAGGGGAATGAACTATGGGGACTGCTCTGCATTCACGAATGCGGTCAATCCAGGGTTTGGACTTCCACTGAAATAGAATTTGTCAGTCAGATTAGTCAGCAACTAGGGGTTGCCATACAACAGGCTGATTTACTCGAAAGAACGAAAAATCAAGCCCAAGAGTTGAAGCAAACCCTAGAACAATTACAGCATACCCAAGCCCAGATGATTCAAAATGAAAAAATGGTGAGTTTGGGGCATTTAGTAGCTGGGGTTGCCCATGAAATTAATAATCCAGTCAGTTTTATTCATGGTAATTTAGACTATGTTCAAGAATATGCCCAAGATTTAGTGCAACTTCTGAACGATTATCAACAGGCTTATCCCGATCCCGTACCTGAGCTTCAAGAGTCTTTAGAAGATAAGGATGTGGAATTTATTCAAGAGGATTTAGAGCAAATTTTGACATCTATGCAGTCGGGAACGGAGAGAATTCAAGGGATTGTGAAATCTTTACGCAACTTTTCCCGCATGGATGAGGCTGAACTGAAAGCGGTGGAGATTCACGAGGGCATAGATAGCACTCTGGTGATTTTGAATCATCGTCTTGAAGCGAAAGAGGATCGCCCTGCCATAGAAGTCGTCAAAGAGTATGGTGATTTGCCTCTGATTGATTGTTATCCAGCCCAACTCAATCAAGTTTTTATGCATCTTCTTAGTAATGCGATCGATGCGTTAGATCAGCAAGGGGGAGATCATCCTCAGATTCAGATAAAAACAGAACTTGAAGGTTCAAAAGTGAGGATTTCTATCGCTGATAATGGGAACGGAATTCCAGAGTCTATGCGCTCTCAAGTGTTCGATCCGTTTTTCACGACGAAACCACCGGGTAAAGGGACGGGTTTAGGACTATCGATTTGTTATTCGATTATTGTGGAAAAACATTACGGACAACTGTTGTGTGATTCATCTCCAGAAGGGGGAACGCGGTTTACCATTGAGTTACAGCCGGAGCTAATCCGGAAAGATTACCCGGATTAAGGGTTGATTTTGCGCTGCACATTGTCAATGGCTTTGAGGGCGTAGGAGTCCCCAGGACGGTATTGTAGGGCACTTTGAAAGTGTTGGAGGGCGATCGCATAGTTTTTGTCTTCAAAGGCTTGATACCCGGCATTCATAAAATCGGTGTAGCTGTGCTGTTGAATGCGTTGATTGGCGTTTTCAACTGCTTTTTGGGCATAAATGTTATCGGGGCGCTCTTGTAAGGCTTGTTCAAAATTAATTAAGGCGGTGTGATAATCCCCCAAATCAAAGGCATGATAACCCACTTCCATGTAGCGCTTAAATTGAGAACGAGAAGTATAGGATTTCAGGGAAATCGAGGGTTCATAGCTAGGGGGGGGTTCTAGGGGCAGTTCTGCTGATAGAGCTGCTTCACTTGGGTAATTGAGAACCAGTTGAGTCATGACGCTTTCTGATTTTCTTTGGGGATTCCAGCGAGCAATAATATTTTGAAAACTCCAATTTTGAAGGATCACTAAAATTCCGCTCGTGAGCATTAAAGCTGCACCGATTAGTTGAGTAAAAAGGCTAATTTTTACTGTTTTCTTATGCCATTTCATGGAAATAAATAGAATTGCACCAATCAAGGGTAAAAAGACATAAGAAATTCCCCAAAAAATACTTTCGCTAAACGAGATAACCATCGTCCAGATTGTACCAAAACCGGCTAAACCTAGACCAATAAGAAATAAACTAATGACCCAAATTTCCATGAGCTTCTTGACCTTTTTGGTAGATGCAACTGTAGGGGGTAAAACCCTTGAGGGTCTTGTGTTCTCAAGGTGTTTACCCCTCATCTGTGCTTCTCCCTATTTATAGCATGTTAGATTTGAGATGTTAACCCTTCTACACTCAGATCGACTAAGACGAAGAAACTAAGACGTTCATTCTGGGATTGGGTTCCCTTATCAAACCTGACTCTAAGCCGATACAATGGGATTGGTCTGACAGAGTAATCGTGCGGTTATGGATAGAGTATGGAAATGGATCGGTAGACTGATGGTTATGGTTCTGATCGGGTTGCTGGTGGCTTGTAGTGGCACGGGAAGCAGTCCCAGTCAAGCTCTGGTGAAGAAGGCGATCGCCCTGCAACTGAATCTGACTCAAGAACAACTCAAGTCTCCCCTGCATCTTGAGCGATCGCCCCAACTCGACGTTAAAGGAATTCAGATTACCAACAGCGATCGCCTGCGCGACCAGAAATTACCCACCTTCCATATTCAAGGAACCTATAACCTCAATATCCAACTCTCTGAGCAAACCATTAAACAGCGCCAAAATCCCTTTGAAGTTTATGTTCAACAACAGATCGAAGGAGAAACCTGGCGACTTTTGCGCCCCACGGCAGAGGGAACGGGGTGGTTGAGTTATCAAATTGATGGAGACTTGGGCCCATAGGGAGGATACAGGGAGTTGTGATAACTCAAAACTGATGGCGACTCACGACTGACGAGATACACACTTGTTATAGTGGGCCTAATTTTAGATCCTCAAGGACATGCTCTATGGCTGACCCATCTGAATTTTTGTATCCTCGTAGTCGATATTACGGTGAGTTTAAGCCAGAATATCTGGTTTTTGATGCTAACTTGCAAGAATTTGCCCAAAAAGTAACCTATATTTGTTCTTTAGAAACCGGTGGCAAGATTACCCCTATCCAAGCCTATGAACAAATTCGGCAGTTATGGCTAGAACTTGAACAAAGCAAACACCAGTTAGGCTTAGAAAAACCGCCTGAAGACCCTTCTGAAGACGAAGGATAGACTAAGGGTCAATCGGGCTTAAAATCATGCCTTCGCGGGCCAAAACCGTATTCGGGCGATGGTGTTGAACGTCCTCTTGGATCTGGTCGAGGGTATCGTCATCGTGATTGGGTTCGTGGTGGAAAATGACTAGCTTTTTCACCCCGGCGGCTTCGGCGACTTTGACTCCTTCTTGCCAGGTAGAATGACCCCAACCGACTTTAGAGGATTTGGGGTTGCTGTATTCGTTGTCGGTGTACATGGCATCGTAGATGAGGATATCGGCATCACGAGCCAATTTAAGGACATCTGGATCGAGGCGATCGCTATAATGCTCCGTATCTGTACAATAAACTGCCGTGTGTCCTTGCCAAGTAATCCGATACCCCATTGCTCCATTGGGATGATTGAGATGTCCCGTTTCAATCTCGATTCCGTCTAGGCTAATCACACTTCCCGGCGTTAGCTTAGAAAATTGCATCTCTGCCTTGGGGATGGGTGAGGGAACCGGGGAATTGATATGGAGAATGGCGTGATGGAAATGGTCTTCTAGGGACTCGCTGGAGTCGGGGACATCTCCCCAAACATGGATGTGATTGCCTGGGGTAAATAGGGGGATGAAAAAGGGCACACCTTGGATATGATCCCAATGGTAATGGGTAAAAAACATATTGATATCCAGGGGGGATTCTGTGGAGAGGCGATCGCCGAGTGCCCGTAAGCCGGTTCCGCCATCAAAAATAAAGTGTCGCTCTCCAATCCGCATTTCTAGGCAGGAGGTATTGCCACCATAGCGCACTGTTTCCGGGCCGGGGGCGGGGACACTCCCCCGTACCCCCCAAAATTGAACCTCAAAGAGTGAAGAAGAGTCCTGACTAATCATGATTGAGTGTTCCGCATTGACCTTGGTGACGTAGGAGATGGTCGCATAAAACCAGAGCAACCATTGCTTCTACCATAGGCACGGCTCTGGGTAAAACGCAAGGATCGTGACGACCTTTAGCGGCTAGAAGGGTTTCTTGCCCGTCCTTGGTTACTGTACGCTGTTCTTTGCGAATGGTGGCGGTGGGTTTAAACGCGACTCGGAGAATAATCGATTCGCCATTGGAAATTCCCCCTTGAATGCCTCCGGAGCGGTTGGTGGCGGTGCGGACTTGTCCTCCCTCATCTAGGGTAAATTCATCGTTGTGATCGCTCCCGGTGAGCAGGGTTCCGGCAAACCCAGAACCGATCTCAAATCCTTTACTCGCAGGTAGAGACATCACCCCTTTGGCTAAATCGGCCTCTAGCTTATCAAAAACGGGCATTCCTAGACCTTTGGGCAGATGACGAGCGACACATTCGACGACTCCACCGAGGGAGTCGCCTTCTTTTTTAATGGCTTCGATGCGATCGATCATCCGTTCGTAGGCTTCCGGATCGGGACAACGAACGATATTACTTTCGACTTGTTCGAGGGTGACGGTTTCGGGATCGACGATCGCCTCTAAATCTTGAATACGCTTCACATAGCCGATAATGTCCACGCCAGCGGCCTGTTTAAGGATTTTTTTGGCGATCGCCCCGGCAGCCACCCGACCAATGGTTTCCCGTGCCGAAGAGCGTCCCCCACCTTGCCAATTCCGAATCCCATATTTCGCATCATAGGTCGCATCCGCATGGGACGGCCGATATTTCTGCGCCATCTCATCATAATCTTGGGGCCGAGTATCCTTATTGGGAACCAAAATCGCGATCGGAGTCCCCAGGGTTTTGCCATCAAACACCCCAGAGAGAATCTGACAGGTATCCGTTTCCTTACGCGGTGTTGTGATTTTACTCTGTCCCGGCCGACGGCGATCCAACTCCACCTGAATCTCCTCTGCTGAAATCTCCAGGAGCGGTGGACAGCCATCAATAATCACCCCAACCCCACCGCCATGGGACTCCCCAAACGTTGTAATCCGAAATAAATGCCCGAAGGTATTACCCATAATTGTTCATTAACCCAGCTTAGATCTATCCTACTGCCATCTTTAGGTTTTAGGGAGTGCGAGCGTCTCGCTCGCTAGGGCAGACAACAGCGAGCAAGATGCTCGCACTCCTTTTAGATAACAGCGAGTATCTTGCTCGTACTCCTTGCTTTGTCGTATCCCCAACCCATATCCATTTTTAATTGAGATAAGATCATCGCACTACTGACTGTGACCCAATCGAAAACTTCAAACAGGACAAACCCCATGAAAGTTGCCGTTTTCAGTACCGAACCCTACGATCGCCAATTTCTCGATGCCGCCAATGCTGCTGCTAACGCCAATCACGAGTTTATTTACTTTGACACTCTGCTCGAACCCAAAACTGCTTCCCTCGCCGATGGGTGTCCCGCCATTTGCGTGTTTGTCAATGACAATGTGGGCAAGGAAACCCTGGAAATTTTGGCACAACAGGGCACAAAGCTAATCGCCCTGCGCTGCACCGGATTTAACAATGTGGACTTGTCTACCGCAGCCGAATTGGGCATCAAAGTGGTGCGCGTGAGTGTCTATTCCCCCTACTCAGTAGCCGAGTTTGTGGTGGGGATGATTCTGTTGCTCAACCGCAAGCTGAATAAGGCTTACAATCGAGTCCGTGATGATAACTTCTCCCTCAATGGTCTCATGGGATTTGACCTCCATGGTCGTACCGTCGGCATTGTTGGCACGGGCAAAATTGGCTTGATTCTCGCCCAAATTCTGCACGGCTTTGGCTGTCATCTGCTGGGATATGATTTGTATCCTAATGCCAATTTTGAGGCGATCGGGGATGCTCGTTATGTTGATTTCCCGGAGTTATTAGCCAACTCAGACATTATTTCCCTGCACTGTCCTCTCACCCCAGAAAACCATCATTTGATCAACCGAAACACCATCGCTCAGATGAAACCGGGAATGATGCTCATCAACACCAGTCGCGGCCCACTCATCGATACAAAAGCCGCCATTGAAGGGATCAAATCCGGTCAGATTGGTTATTTGGGGATTGATGTTTACGAACAGGAAGATACCCTGTTTTTCCGGGATTTATCCAACACCATCATCCAAGATGACACCATCCAACTACTGCAATCGTTCCCCAATGTTTTGATCACCTCTCACCAAGGGTTCTTCACCTACGAAGCCATGTCCCAAATTACCGGCACAACCATTGCCAGTATCACGGATTTCGAGCAAGGAAATCCCCTCAAAGATGAAGTCAAGATCAATTAAAAATTAACACTGTTCATCGCTCAGGTGAATAATCGGATCGAAACTAAAAGTGAACATATTTATTACGAGGATTTAATAAATTGATAAATACCGTTAATCAAGTTAAATCCTTTTATGCTTCCGGATAATTGGCAAATTTCCTATTCTTTAGCACGGAAAGTGACAAAAGAGGGATAGTCAAACGTTTTTCCCACTTCCGACTTCCTCCTCAAATCTCTGGACAAAAAACTAGGGATTTGTTCATGGTGAGCATTTTTACTCCTGTGAACTTGCTACAACATCATCAAGACAAGAAAGTAATGTGGTCAATCTGTCAAACATTTGTTATATTTTGTAATATCGCGTGACGTGCTTAGGTATGAGGCAATTGGACTGATGGGCAATAGGGGCAACATCTTTAGAGATAAGTGTCTCACCTTGCTATTACCTTTCTATCCATGACCCATGACCAGCACATAGCGCTGTTCTGAGTCCTACTGAATCTAAATTGAGGAGCCTTCGATGAACGAACCCATGCAACTCTCCCTAGAACAACAATTTAGTCTTCGGTCTTTCCAAACCCAAGTGGAGAAGATGAGTCGCGAGCAAGCTCAGGAATTCCTGGTGAAGCTCTATGAGCAGATGATGTTGCGAGAAACCATGTACCAGCAGTTCATCAAACACGAGTGGGGTTTAGACTAGATTCAGGGCAGCTTATTGTATCTATCGAGAAGTAGAAGCTCAAGATTTGTGCTGTTCTGCGTCTAACTCCGGCTTGGCAGTGTTAGGGTAAGGGTAGATTAACACTTCGGTATTACACTTACCCCTATGTTCAAGCGTGCTTTAATCTCAACGGATTTATCGGATGGATTATATCGTCTCGTCAACTCAGTTCCTGCTCTAGCTCAAAGTGGTTTAGAGCAAGTTGTATTTACCCATTGTGTCGCCTTAGAAGGGATTATTCCTAAAGCGGATAATGAGAAGATTGAGTGGGCAAAATCTCGCTTATCGGTTCTGCGTCCGAATATTGCCGATAGTCTAGAAGTTAAGGGTGAAGTCGTTCCTTCCGTCAAGCCCCATGAAACGATTCTAGAGGTGGCTAAAAAACATGATTCTGATGTGATCATCATGGGTGCGAATATCCATACCCTCATGGATGAGCAATTTTTTGGCAGTACCAGTCGGAGTTTAGCCGAACATACGGATATTCCGATTATGGTTTTGCGCCCCCAACTGGTTTCTACTTATACTTCTGAAGAGTTGGATCTGCGGTGTCGTTATCTGTTTCGGTATTTAATGCTCACTTATGATGGCAGTCCCAGCGCTCAATATTTGTTACAACGAGTCAAAGACTATGCCCAAAACCGGCCAGATCACTCCCTAGAGAAGCTTCTACTGGTGTGGGTGGTCGAAGAAGGGAGTCGGCGAGAATATAAAGATGTCAACTATGAATTGGAGAAAGCGCACACTGAGCTTGAGAAAGTGAAGGAAGACTTATCGAGTCTGAATTTAGAGATCGAGCTTGAAGTGCGGCAGGGGGAAATCATTCCTCAGATTTTTGAGTCGGCGTTAATGCATGATATTAGTGCGATCGCTGTTTCTTCCAATCGCAAAAATCGGATTCTAGAATGGTCATCACCGAGCATCAGTAATAAAATTTTGCGGCGCAGTTGGCATCCGATTCTTTACTTCTCCCCCAGGCACTAGGGGATTGTTTTTAATTTTTAATTGATATAAGGTGGGCAGGGTATGCTGGTAGAATTTTGATTATGTCGCTTTTCTTCCTGCCCACCCTACGATGATTTTTCATCATAGGGGTTTAACCGGGTTTGATAGGACTAAAAAGAAGAATCTGGGACTCCGGCTTCTAACTTCATCATGATTTGGGGTTGGAGTTTTTCAAATTCTTTTTGCAGCAGTTCTTTACTGCGTGTTGGTTGACCGCCAGCCATAGAATCACTGGTGTTGGCCCAATCTTGCAGCCGTTGCCGTTGAGAGTGATTCACATTAATACTGATTGCATCAGCACAACGCCCTGGTTCTTCTAAGGCAAAAAATAATAGGCAGTAACGTCCGGTATGGGCGATGAGGTTGGCTAAACGTTTACCTTTATTGCTTTTGAGATCCATATAATATCTGAGCCATCTGGGGCCTTGTTTTGGATCGTACAAAACTGTGAGCCACAAAATCATGGGATGGGGAGAAACGGAATAGAGAAAATTCTTATAGGTTTTATTATAAAGTCGGTTAATTTGCCTCTGTTCAATTTCCTGTTTTTTGAGCATCGCCCACAACGTAACGACGGTTTGGTCTGTCTTGGTTTGTAATACTTGTGGAAAGACGATTTGAGCTAGGGGTTTGCCTTTGGGCCAAGTTTGTTCCCAACAGACCATATCAATGGCAGGTGCAGGCTCAAGAAGTTGTAATTTACCTGGTGATTTACTGGGTGATGTGCCGGGGGATTGTCCAGTTTTATCTCTAGGGGAAGCTGGAGGTGAGGAAGATGAGGATGTGGAGGGTTTTACGGAGGGTGCAGGATTAACGGAAGCCGAGGATGCTTTTTGATCGGGTTTACTGCCGTTGTGGGCAGGAGTTGGGGAGGCGTGAAGATTTTTTTCTAGTTGTTCTAGGGTTTTAACGATGTCTCCTGCACTTTGGGGCCGTTCTTTGGGCTTTTTAGCTAAACACCGGAAGACTAAGCTTTTGAGTTCTGAAGGAAGTCTGAGATAAGGAGAAACGGATTCAAAGGATCGGGGGCTTTGGAAATGGTGAGTTTTATACCATGCGCCGAAGGTATGGGTTTCTGCGGTCAGGGGCATATGACCGGTGAGCATTTGGAACATCATTACCCCTAAGCTGTAGAGGTCAGAGCTGCTGGTGAGTTCTTTGCCTTCCATTTGTTCGGGGGAAGAGTAGGCTAAGGTTCCCATAAAACAGTTGGTTTGTCCGGCTGTTTCTTCTTGGAGGAGTTTGGCAATGCCAAAATCGAGAATTTTGACGAGTTCTCCAAAGCTGGAGTCTTGGGTGACGAGGATGTTACTGGGTTTGATGTCTCGATGGACGATGGGAACGGTTTTGCTGTCTTTTTGAATGCCTTCGTGGGCACATTGTAGGCCGAGGGCAATTTGCCGGGCTAGGCTTAAGAAGCGTTCTAGGTTGATGTTGTCTTCGCGGATGACATCGCTGAGGCTGTCTCCTTGAAGATATTCCATGACGTAAAAGGGGATTTCGTCGGCTACGCCATAGTCCATGACGCGGACAATGTGGAGGCTATGTTGTCCGAGGAGGGCGCAGGTGGTTGCTTCTCGCTCGAAGCGATCGCGCATTTTTTTATTGAGAAGGGCTTGGGAGAGAAATTTAACCGCGACTAAGACTCCGCCGACTCTGGCATCTTTGGCGAGGTAGACTTTCCCCATTGCTCCCTTACCAAG
>NZ_JAQOSO010000087.1 GCF_030068505.1 Roseofilum capinflatum BLCC-M114 | reverse complement strand
GCTCGGTGCCAGGTTATTCTTTCTCAAAACCCCTTTTCACACAAAGGGGTTTTGTTTGTAGATTTGATTTGCGTCATATTTGTCATATTTTCTGTTATAATAAAAGGCTGTGTTAATTGGTATGGAGTAAAGGAAACTATGCCGAAACTGAAAACGCGAAAGGCAGCAGCCAAGAGATTTAGAGTTACGGGAGGTGGCAAAATCTTACGCCGTAAAGCGAATAAGAATCACTTGCTTGAGCATAAGAGTGCCACTCGGAAGCGTCGTCTTTCTCAAATAACCACGGTTTGTGAGAGAGATGAGGAAAATGTGCGGTTAATGTTGCCTTATCTTTAAGGTACTGTTCTGTCATTGCATCAGAAGTTGAACATATGAGGATAAACGATTATGCCAAGAGTTAAACGGGGTAATGTTGCTCGAAAACGGCGCAAGAAAATTTTAAAGTTGGCTAAAGGGTTTCGGGGATCTCACTCTAAACTCTTTCGCACGGCAAATCAGCAAGTAATGAAAGCTTTGCGGAATGCGTATCGCGATCGCCGCAAGCGTAAGCGTGATTTTCGTCGCTTGTGGATTGTTCGCGTTAATGCAGCCGCTCGTCAAAATGGGGTGAGCTATAGTAAGCTGATGGGTAACCTGAAAAAAGCGAATATCCAGATCAATCGGAAAATGTTGGCAGAGATGGCGATTCTTGATCCTAAAGGATTTAGCAAAGTTGTGGAATTAGCCACCCAAAAGAGCGCTTAGATCTTGAAGGTAATGGTTGACAGATGACATCGCCATCCCCAACTCAATGATCGTTCAGAAGGGACGGTATGTTTCCCTTTTGGACGTTTATAACGGATATTTCAGACTCTCAAGCTTGAGACTATTGCTAAGGGTCTGATGGCTTCCTAGAAGCAGAATCTGCTTAGAACAGGAGACTAGGTATTAGAAGGTGGTGCTTACCCAGTACAATAAATAGAGAGAAAAACAACACAGAGTCTGATGCAAACTTCACTGCCGATCGCTTATCTTTCTATATTTCTAGTTCTCTTAGCTGTTTCAGCTTGGTTTATCCTTCGTCAAGTCTTAAAAACTCGGCGTTCTGAAGCTCTGTTTTCCCAGTTACAAAAAAAGCTGAAATCCAATCAAGGAACGGCCGAAGAATACTATGAGCTAGGCTGCCTTTACTCGGATAAGAAACTCTACAGCCAAGCTATTCAACTCTTTCAAAAATCTATCAAGTGTGATGATATCCCGGAACAAGAGAGTGCTTTAGTTTATAATGCGCTTGGCTATGCCTATGTAGCGAAAGAACAGTATGATGTAGCCATACGACAATATAAGGAAGCGTTAAAAATTTCCCCTGATTATGTGGTTGCTTGGAACAACTTGGGGTTTGCATATGAGAAAAAGAATTTGACAAAACAAGCTTTAGAAAGCTACGATGAGGCTTTGAAAGTAGATCCAAGCAACAAAACAGCTAACACACGGGCAAGTTCTTTAAGAAAACGGTTAAGTCCATCTACATAGAGACGACTAGGATAGATGATTATCTAGTCCATAAATTGGGAGAGTGAGCTGTGGAAATTTCCCTCGATCGCCTGTGGACTCAAGTCCTTGATCGGCTTGAAGAAAAACTAAGTCAGCCAACATTTGAGACGTGGATTAAAACAGCAAAGGCAATTGACTTACAAGATAATTGTCTGATTCTGGAAACTCCTAATTTCTTTGCTCGGAACTGGCTTCAAGCGAACTATATTAATATTATCAAAACAACAGTAGAAGATCTTTTAGGTCATTCTGTGACTCTTAAAATTACTGTTGCTAATCAAGAAAGTTCATCTGAAAATTCAAGTCCTTTGTGGTCTTCAAATCCAGCTATTCCCAAAACTTACACTTACCCCAAACCAACTGAACTTAACCCTAAATATGTATTCGAGCATTTTGTGGTCGGTTCTAATAATCGTATGGCTCATGCTGCATCTCTGGCAGTTGCTGAATCTCCAGGACGAGAAAACCCTCTGAGTTTTAACCCTTTGTTTCTCTATGGAGGTGTAGGGCTTGGCAAAACTCATCTGATGCAAGCAATTGGACATTATCGACTCAAAATTCGGTCAGATGCTAAAGTGTTTTATGTCTCTACAGAAAAATTCACCAATGATTTAATCACAGCTATTCGTCAAGATAGTCGTCAAGGGTTTCGCGATCATTACCGAACGGCAGATGTTTTATTAGTAGATGATATTCAATTTATTGAAAGTCAGGAATCGACTCAAGAGGAGTTTTTCCATACCTTTAATACGCTCCATGAAGCAGGAAAACAAGTCGTTTTAGCCTCAGATCGTCCTCCCAGTCAAATGCCCCAACTGCAAGAGCGTTTATGTTCGCGGTTTTCGATGGGATTAGTTGCGGATATCCAACCCCCGGACTTAGAAACACGAATGGCAATTTTACAAAAAAAGGCCGAATATGAAAACTTAGATTTACCCCAAGCTGTCATTGAGTATATTGCCACGAACTATACTTCTAATATTCGAGAATTAGAAGGGGCACTAATCCGAACCGTTGCTTATATGTCAATTTCGGGATTATCAATGACGGTCGAAAATATTGCCCCTGTGTTGAATCCCCCAGCAGCTCATGCAGAAGTTTCGGCAGATGTGATTATTGCTGTAGTTGCAGAAGAATTTCAGGTGACTCCAGAGGATTTAAAAGGTAATTCAAGACGCAGGGAAATTAGCCAGGCTCGTCAAGTCGGCATGTACCTGATGCGTCAGCATACAGACTTAAGCTTACCCAAAATTGGAGAGGAATTTGGAGGAAAAGACCATACAACGGTTATGTATAGCTGCGATAAAGTAGGGCAGCGACGGGAACAAGATCCAGACTTGGCCAAGCTTCTGCGACAACTGGGCGATCGCATTACTCTGGTGAGTCGTTCCCAATAGTATGGGAAAAGTTGAGACTTTTGACTGAGACATTGCTATCATTTGTGGAGTTTGACTCTGTGATATTGAAGTCCCCTATAGTCTCTCTCCTTTCCTCTTGGTGATGATGAAAACTGATAGCCTTTCCCAGCAACAACAGTCCCTCTTGCGTCAACTGCTCAAAGCCATCCATAATAATCCAGGCGATCGCCAAGTCATCTACCCCTTGTTAGACCGCAACGCTAACTTACTCAACGCCCAGTTTGCCCAAGAATTAACCACTTGGGCTACGGAAAAAGGCACTGCGTCCAAACCCAGTACCGCCATTAGTTTAGGTCACACCCTCTGCCGTTTTGCCGAACTGATCGCCTCTTGTCCCCAAGGGAATCACCATCTCTATTGTGAAATTGCGATCGCCAGTTACCAAGTTGCCCTGAAGCTCTTCTCAGTAGAACCCCACCACCCCCAATACAGCGAAACCAAAACCTTACTGGCCGAACTCGAAAACCATTATCATACCCTGCCGACTGACTCAACAACCCGCAGATCACAAGCCTTTCCCAACTCACGGGATGGCCTATATCTATCGAGTCGAGTTGAAGAAAAATCCTATCAATTACTGCAATGGGGAGGATATAGTTTACTCCTGCTGACCCTATTCAAAGCAGTAGAATACCTGATTGATCTTAATCCTAGTTCTCTGCTCGATCGCCTGGATCTGGCCCATAACTTAATTGATATCGTCTGGATGCCCCTAATCGGATTAATCTTAGTCTTTTACCGTCAGCAAGGCTACGTTTCTCGGCATCACCTCTATTGGCTACGCTTCCTCTCCTGGGGATCGCTCGTACTTGCGAGTCTCTATGGAGTTCTAACCCTGTTTGGCTTCGGTGCTGCTCTGAGCATTAGTCAAGGCAAAGTTCAACAACAGCCAACTGCCCCAACCAGTAACCCAACCCTAACCCTCCGAACCCAACGCCCCCTAAACGTGAATTCCTCCTCCTCGATCGCCCAATCCTTCCTGAGTGCCCCTCCTATCTCTCAGCCAGAACCTAAACCCCCCCTAGGATTACTTGGAGGCATTTGGGGAGTATTAGGTTTTACCTTTATTTGGCGGATGACGCGCTGGACTCGATCCTTTCGTGGATAATCAGGGATTGCTGGTCGATAGAGTGGACGGGGGAATTTTCTCCATCGGAATCAGGGCTTCCATCACCGATTTGACAATCGGAGCCGATACCGTACCCCCAAAGGCTCCTCCACCTTGGGGTTCATCCACCACCGCTACGACTACATAGGGGCCATCCGGCAAAATACCGACAAAGCTTGTAATTTTAGCAGACTCATAATACCCACCACTGGCAGCCGCCTTCTGAGCGGTTCCCGTCTTACCTGCCACCCTATAATTAGGAATATGGGCCGCCTTGCCGCTCCCTCCATCCACCACCGCTTCCATCATGGCCAACACCGCTTCAGCCGTTTCTTCAGAAAACACCCTACGGGGCGGTTCAAAATTGGGGGTATAGTGCAATTGTCCTTGCACATCCCTGAGTCCTTTAACCACATGGGGAGTAACGAGAAATCCCCCATTGGCCAATGTGGAATGGAGTTGGGCCAACTTGAGGGGAGTCAAAGATAATCCCTGACCAAAAGCAGCCACGGCTGGCTCAATGGCTGAATTCACAAACTGTTCTTTGGGTTTGAGATAACTGGCCGTCTCACCCGGTAAATCGACTCCCGTGAGCGATGAAAGGCCCAGATTTTCCAGCCCGTCATAAAAGACTTCCGGCTTCATCTGCTGGACAATTCTAACCATCGCGACATTACTGGAATATTTGATAATATCAGTCAGATTTGAGACTCCTCTGCCGCCATTATAATCAAAGTCATAATTTTGAATCGGCCATTGACCAATATAAATCTGTCCTGGATCGTAAAATTGATCGTCAAGTTCAATAGCATCAGCTTCTAAGGCGATCGCCACATTAATCGGCTTAAAGGTTGAACCCGGTTCGTATAAATCCGTAATGGCCCAATTTTTTAACAACTCTAAATCCGCTTGCCAATAACTATTAGCATCAAAAGACGGATATTGCACCAAAGCCAAAAGTTCCCCATTGGCTGCATTCATGACAATTACCGTACCGCGCTTGGCATTGTAGTTTTTCATTTGCTCAGAAAGCGCTAACCGAGCCACCCGTTGCAGGCGAGTATCCAGGGTTAACTGTAATTGCAAGGCATCAGCATTCAACAGGGGGGTTGAGTCTTGATTGGGTAAAATATCTCCGCCTCCGGTGCGGGTTACTTCTACCGACTCACTAGAGCGCTCTAGAATATTGCCATAGGCTGCTTCAACGCCGGTTTGGCCCAGACGATCCATATTCACATAACCGACGATTTCCGATACCAGGTCTTCTTGGGGATAGATGCGCTCTTGATAAGCCATTAGATCTAAGCCATCTAATGATAAATATTCAATCCGACGGGCGGCATCTTCGGGGACACTATACTGAATTTGGATACCGGTTTCAGCTTCATAAAAGCGTTGCATGAGTTGATCGACTGGTATACCCAAAATCCCAGAGAGTTGACTGGCAATTTCTGAAGCCGGTTTCTTAAACATGATGGGATGGGCATACAAAGTAAATCGGGGTTGATCGACGGCTAAAAAATGTCCTTGGCGATCGACAATAGAACGGCGGGGTGTGAGTTGGTATTCCTGAGTGCGTTGTTGTTCTTGAGCTTTTTGGCGCAACTGTGAACCCTCAATCACCTGTAACGTTAAGAGTTTCAGGCTTAAACCCAATAAACTCGCAATCAGCACTCCCCAGACAATCACCGATCGCATCTGAGGGACACTGGCCATTTTTCTCCTCGGCTTTCTAGACGAAAAACGAGAAGCAATGACCTGACGTTGGCTTGGCGGAGAAGTTGAAGCCATAATTGTGGCAAAAGATACTGAATTAGAACAGGAAAGAAAGTGAGCCAAGGAAAGCCTACTACTCTAGGTTTAAGGCTTAAAGCGCTTCGCGCTAGGCAAAAGGCAAAAGGCAAGAGGCAAGAGGCAAGAGGTTTTGAGCGTTCAACCCTGTATTCCATAACAGAGCAAAGTGCTGTAAAGTTTCAGATCGCCAGCCTTAATATCCTAGAGGGGTTGACGATAAGGGTTCCGGTGCTACATTGACAGGCAGTTGAGACCCAGTAGAGTGGGGACGTTGTTCAACCGGGTCGAGGAAAATCGTAGTTTCTGGATTTTGAGGCACTAATCCCGTGTCGCTGGTTTCGGCTTGAGAGGCCATACGATTTTTTAAGATTTCACTGGCGGTTACTAATTGACGTTCATAGCGCTGTAGGTTTTGCAGATGATTATATTTTGCCATCCATTCTTGTTGGTTTTGCACCATTAAACTATAGATCCCCAGGGTCGCGGCTCCTAAACCTAGGGTACAGACAAAGACAAGTTTTTCGATCGCCTGTAGAGCGATGACACTTTTCGGTAAGCGGTTGCGCTCTGGATCTAAGCGTTTAACCTGAGCTGGTTCAGGGATTGACCGAGGAGCCGGACTTACCCGACCAGAAGCAGGGCGCTGTGTTTTGTTGATAGGGGGAGCAGCGATAGCAGAGGAGTCACGGCCCGTCGTTGCTGGGGGTTGAGAAGGTTGGGAAGAGACTAACCGCAGTCTGGAACGATTGGGGTTGTGTAAACGGGGTCTCTGGGGACGAGGGGAGGAATGGGGAAAAGATTTGAGAGCAACCATGAATTGAATAGATTTGGGAGGTGTTCAGTAATAACGATCGCCATGCGATCTCAGGAAAATGGGAATGTTGGTATTAACCCATGGGTTAATACTTCCATTTAGTCATATTATGGGCGAAACACAATAGCACTGTCTCGTTTTTAAACATTGATGGAGGGTGAACATAGGGCATGATGGATAGGGACTCTGGCAAGGATCAAAAACATCCTCGTGAGGATCGCGATCGCCTGGTTGTGGATCAATTACTGCAACATTCTGGAGAGCCGACAGATTTTCATTTAGCTGAGTTAGCACGGTTGAGAATTCGTTACCAAGGATTTCCAGGAGCTAGAGAGCTGAAACAGAAGTTAGATCGGGCCTTGCAACAGTGGAACCTGAGCGAGGAAGCCTTATTTGAGCGAACCCGTGCTATTCATAGCCAAGGATTGGTCTATAAACGGGGAGGAGATCAACAAGAAGACTGGAGTTAATCTTACATCTGCGATCGCCTCCAGCCAAAGCAGGATCGGCGGAAGCACTATACAATAAGGGGTGTTTTGCTCTTTTCTTTCACATTTCCATGGCCGATCAACTGCATTTACGTCAACTGCTTCATCAATTGAACGATCGCAGTTATAAAGCGTATAAAGATATTCGCGGTCGCTACCAGTTCCCAGGATTTTTGCTCTGTATTGACCGAGTGCAGGGCGATCCCTTTGCTGCACCGAGTCAGGTACGGGTCTTAGTCTCCTATGAGGTGGCCGGTTTTCCTCTACAAACCTATGAAAACCACAGTCGGGCGATCGCCTTATGCGATTATTTAACTCGTCAATTTGGTCAAGTTTGTCATCAGGTTAGCGATCGCCAGGGGACGGGAAATAGTGGCTTAATTCAGATGGTGCGGGTCGGACAAGAAGTCTTATCTCGCACTTCGATTATTTTAACGCAACAAGGGATTGAAGCCCGCTTTACCGTAGGTTTACCGGCCCAGGGACGGCGAATTTTGGGCTATCAGGCAGGGGAATTGTTGTGTGAAGATTTACCGGAAATTGTGGAACACTCCCTGAGATATGAGAACTTATCGGCGGAGGAATTACAAGCGCATATCGAAACCGTCGAAGATGCGGAAGTGTTGCGATCGCAGTTGAGCCAAAATCAGTTAGTCGCTTTTGTGGCCGATGGGTCGATTTTACCCCGTTGCAGTGGAGTCGATCGACGGCCCTTGGCCGATGGAGCCATTCCCTTTCAGTCTCCGGAGTCCCTACGAGTGACTCTAGAAACTCCGAACTGGGGCAAAATTACGGGTATGGGAATTCCCCAGGGAGTAACGTTGATTGTGGGGGGAGGATACCATGGGAAATCGACCCTGTTGAAGGCGATCGAATTGGGGATTTATAATCATATTCCCGGAGATGGGCGGGAGTTTGTGGTCAGCGATCGCCGCTCGGTTAAGATTAGAGCAGAGGATGGCCGGGCCGTCACCGGGGTGGATATTTCCCCGTTTATTCAGGATTTACCGCAAAATTTGGATACAAAAGCTTTTTCGACCACCAACGCGAGTGGGAGTACGTCCCAAGCGGCCAATATGATGGAAGCGCTGGAAGTCGGGGCGAAGTTGTTTTTAGTGGATGAAGACACGGCTGCCACTAATTTTATGATCCGCGATCGGCGAATGCAAGCCTTAGTTGCCAAAACCTGCGAACCCATTACCCCCCTGATCGATAAAGTGCGTCAACTCTACACGGATTATGGGGTGTCTACCCTGTTGGTGATTGGGGGAAGTGGGGACTATTTTGATGTGGCTGATACCGTGATTGCCATGAATTATTTTGTACCCGAAGACCTGACCGCAGCAGCGAAGGCGATCGCCAAAAAATACCCTACAGAGCGACAAATCGAAGGCGGAGACCATTTTGGGCAAATTTCCGCTCGCATCCTCCTCGGAGCGAGTGTAGACCCCAGTCAGGGACACAAACCAGTGAAGCTCAAGGTTAGGGATGTGAATCAAGTGATTTTTGGCACGGACTCCATTGACTTAGCGGATGTAGAGCAGTTGGTAGAAGTGGGGCAGTTAAAGGCGATCGCCGAAGCCATGGTTTATGCTAAAGAAAAATATCTCGATGGTCAACACACCCTCGCCGAAACCCTAGACGGCATTTTCGCCGATATTGACCAGGGAGGGTTAGACGCACTCACCCGGTTTCGGGAAGGCAACCTAGTCGAATTTCGCCCCTTCGAGTTAGCAGCAGCACTCAATCGACTGCGTTCCCTATCGGTCAAGACCATCGGTCATCAGTAATGATGTCCATCTCCATCTGCGCCCCCCAATTTCCGACGCGAGGGGGGTGTGGAAAATGCCCTCGGCAGTCAAATCGCTCTATTCCTTATCCAGTATGGGGTCTAGCCATTGTCAACCTTGAAGCAGCGTCGGCCCTTACAGAGCAAGGGTTTCAGGGATTTGGGGTTGTTTTTTCAGTCGCTCTCTGCTATGATTACTCTTGTGCGTCGGAAATGTACCTTGAAAAGCAAATACAATAAGGGTCTCAGAAGCAAGCGGTTGAAACACCCATAAATCCCTATTAGGGATTGAAACTTGGCGATGGCCAGCAAAAGCTTGGATGCCTCAGGTTGAAACACCCATAAATCCCTATTAGGGATTGAAACAGGACAGCAGTAAATGCAGCCAAAACCACAGTAGTCAAAGTTGAAACACCCATAAATCCCTATTAGGGATTGAAACTTTTCTCTATTACTATCATTCAATCTGTACTTACGTTGAAACACCCATAAATCCCTATTAGGGATTGAAACATCTTCCTCCCAACTATGGGCATTTGCCGGATAAGAGTTGAAACACCCATAAATCCCTATTAGGGATTGAAACATCTTTGAGATGGTTTAAGCGGGCGGTTGTCCGGTTTTTGGTTGAAACACCCATAAATCCCTATTAGGGATTGAAACTCTCAATAATGGCACAATTCCCGTCATAGGGGGGCGTGAGGTTGAAACACCCATAAATCCCTATTAGGGATTGAAACTCACGCAAAGGGCCAAAGCGAGAAGGATTAGGATTGTTGAAACACCCATAAATCCCTATTAGGGATTGAAACGAACAAGGCAAACGCAAGGATAAACCCCCAACACCGTTGAAACACCCATAAATCCCTATTAGGGATTGAAACTGTTCGTGCCTATGAGTGGTCAGCCATTCCTAAAACCCAGTTGAAACACCCATAAATCCCTATTAGGGATTGAAACTCCGTAATAGGGGATGTACTCCACGCGATCGCCATGGTTGAAACACCCATAAATCCCTATTAGGGATTGAAACAGCTCCGAATATAGCTTCTATCGCGAGCCGACCGATCAGGATGTTGAAACACCCATAAATCCCTATTAGGGATTGAAACTTGCCCTAGTCTAGGTCAAGGCCATAAGCAATTTCCTCTATTATATTCATGTCCGCGAAGCGGAAACACCATAATTAAAAGTCTAGGGAGCGAGACGCTCCCACTCCAATAATATCAACGGATTTCAGGAGTGCGGGCATCTTGCCCGCTTGTCTTTTCCCATTCACCGGACTTGATATTACCTATTACCCATTACCCAACCCATTACCGCGCAAAGCACTTTAAGAGACTGGAATCTCAATCTCGAACTCTGT
Organism: Roseofilum capinflatum BLCC-M114; assembly: GCF_030068505.1. Taxonomy (NCBI): domain Bacteria; kingdom Bacillati; phylum Cyanobacteriota; class Cyanophyceae; order Desertifilales; family Desertifilaceae; genus Roseofilum; species Roseofilum capinflatum. The sequence continues at coordinate 157,173 of NZ_JAQOSO010000087.1, read as the reverse complement.
GCCCTTGTTCAGTTCAGAATGACACACTAAACGACCCTTATGGCGATCGACCACAATTTTATAGCTAATCGAAAGACCCAAACCCGTTCCTTCTCCCACCGGCTTAGTCGTAAAAAATGGGTCAAACAAGCGCTGTTGATGAGATTCAGAGATTCCCGCACCATTATCAGCAATATAAATCAGCACTGATTTCAATCTATCCGCAGAATAACGAGCCTCTGTGCGAATCGTAATCATCGGCACAAACTGTTTATCTTTTTCCGCTTCCTCCTTCAAAGCATCAATAGCATTCGCTAACAAATTCATAAACACTTGATTTAGCTCGCTGGGATAGCAATTAATCAGAGGCAGTTTCCCATAATCCTTAATCAGTTCAATCGGGACAGAATGGGAGAATTCCTTAAATCGATGTTGTAAAATCAGCAGCGTACTTTCAATTCCTTGATGAATATCCGCCTCCTTCATATCCGCTTCATCTAACCGGGAAAAGTTCCGCATTGAGATAATAATATCGCGGATGCGATCCGTTCCATGTTTCATTGATCTTAATATATTTTGAGCATCTTCCAGGATAAAATCAATTTCTAACTCTTCCCTTAATTCCTCAATTTCTGATGCTGGATTAGGGTATTGTCTTTGATAGGCCTCTAATAAATGCACAAAATCTTGGAAATAGTGGTCAATAGGAACCAGATTCCCAGCAATAAAACTGACTGGATTGTTAATTTCATGGGCAATCCCAGCCACCAATTGACCTAAGCTGGACATTTTCTCTGTTTGAATCAGTTGAATTTGAGTTTGTTTCAACTCCACAATTAACTTTTCCAACTCATCAGATTTTTTTCGCAGATCATCCTCAGCTTGGCGACGTTCAATAATTTCTGTTTGTAACTGATTGTAGGCATCTGAAAACGTTTGCGCTAGATGAGTAAATTCTTGAGAATTAAACCGATTTGCAATCACACAATTCTGATTATTTTGGCTCTCTTCTATGGCCTGATTGATTTTTTTAAGAGGCTGTAATACTGTGTGCTGAATCGCCCATCCCAGTACCAGAAGAATCACGATCAGAGCAGAAAGGAGGATAACAGTAGAGAAGATAAATGTCTGTAGCGATCGTCTTTCCATTTCCGCCCGATCGATAAATAGCATGACTGCACCACTCGAAGAACTAAAAATCGAGCTATAAAATGGAACCTTAAAAATCAGAATCGATTTTTGGTCTAAAACCACTTCTGTATGAACAGGCTGTTCCATTCGCAGCGAAGGTTCTAAGGCTTGGATATCCGATTGCAAACGAAAGTATAAACTTCTCGGAAAAATAGTATTGCTATGGGCAACGATCTGCTGATTAGAGCCAAGAATGACAACTTCCAAAACTGCCGGTAAAGTGGCATAGTTTTGTACCGTCCGGTTCAGACTCGCCCGATAACTGCCTTCAACAATCCCTTCTACTGAAAAAATCAAGCTCTTGGCTAAAGCTTCAGCCCGACTTTCAACCTGTTCTGCCAAGTTTCTTCGCAACCACCAAGATTCTACAATCAATGCAATTGAACCCACGGCTAAAAAGGCAATGATAAACGTGCTAAGAAGTCTTTGAGATACTGTCCATTGAGAATGTTCCTTACGCAGAAATTTCATTAGTTGTAGTGTTTTACTGGTTTTGTTCGTCTTCCCAAATGGCGATCGCCGACATCACCTGTGTTGGGTCAATCTTAACATCTTCCACAATCGTGCGGTTATGACGGGGGTCTTCCTGCAATAATTGAGCAATTTCTCCTACTGCTTCTTCTAACCGTCCATTGGCAGAAAACATGCGACGATTCATCTCAATATCTCCTTTTTTCAACCCCGAATAATCACTGGCAAAAGAGTCTCCACTTTGTTGCAGTAATTCTCCGACGACATTAAAGACGACTTGGGGCTGGGTTTCAATCTCCTGCATTAAATCAAACCAAGCTAAAATAAATTGAGTTAGTTCTTCTGGATGACTTTGCACATAACTGGCACGAGACACGAAACCATCAATGACTAAACTATCCACATCTGCGGTGGTGAAGGGAATGCTGCCATTAATGGCTTGTGCTGTTTCACTTAAATCTGGCTCCCACAATACTGCTCCCTTGATGTTCCCTTGCTGGATGGATTCAATCGCTACTGGATTAGAAATATCTCGAATATTGACATCTTCTGGATTGAGTCCATTATTTTTTAAGGCTTCGAGTAAAATTAAATGGCTCACGGTTCCTAATTTTGCTCCAATGGTATTACCTTTCAAGTCTGAAACCGATGCGATATCTTCCGTCACTACTAATCCATCGGAACCGTGAGACACATTGGTAACCATGAGATAAACCAGAGGATCGTCCCCTGGTTCCACCTGCATTAATTCCCAGAGGGAGACGAAGGCAGCATCTAAATTGCCAGCGAGCAAACTGCGAATGGTATCTTGAGCCACATCAAATCGGGAAAATTCGACTTCTAAGCCTCGTTTTTCAAAGAGTCCTGCCTCTTGTGCGTAGAGCGCGACATCATATCCTGGCCAGGTATTTGTTCCTATTTGTAAGGTCGTGAGGCGATCGCTGTTGACATTACATCCTTTTAACAATAAGCTGGTTATTAAAGTGAACAAGGCGAGGGTAACCCATAACGGTTTAAGATAGACGTTTGAGAATGGCTTAAACATCAGCAGATTCCCAGTCAGTTTCAGAAATTGATCTGTTCATTCTAACAGTTTCGCTTAAATATTCTCAGAACTGACCCGAATTCTTAAACTTTCTATAAATTGCGATCGATTTCAGCACCTAGCACGTAAGGTGGGCAGGAGAATCAGCTATACAGCATGTTGCTCTGTTATAGAATACAGGGTTGAACGCTCAAAACCTTTTTCAACAATACTATTGCCTATTGCCTATTGCCTTTTGTCTTTTGCCTTTTGCCTCTTGCCTTTTGCCTTTTGCCTCTTGCCTTTTGCCTATTGCCTTTTACCTTTTGCCTATTGCCTATTGCCTATTGCCTATTGCCTTTTGCCTTTTGCCTATTGCCTATTGCCTATTGCCTAGCGCGAAGCGCTATAGATTCATTGGCTCTAACCAACCGCGCATTTTACCCGGATTCAACAAACCATAGGGATCGACTTGTTTCTTAAAATTCACTTGCAGAGGATTAATCATGCCACTGCCCCCATCCTCTAAAATATAGGTATGGGGATTAAAGATCATCACTCCATGATTCTCGTGATCCTCCATAATTTCCTGTAACCGTTCCGCACTCGTAAACCGCACCACCTGCAACCCACAGGGAGACACTTGCCCTTGATAACGTACAATTTCTAAATGCATCATTACTTCGTCCCCATACCGCTCATAAAACTGCTGCACCAATTGCAATTTCGGATCGTAGGGAAAGCGACTTTGTAAATAGGTCAAATTGGGGTCGGCTCCGCGAGCATGGAGGGTGGTATGATTCCAGGTAAACTCTCCTAAATGCAGCAATTTTTCTGCTATAGAAGCAACATAAGTCATTTCCCCTTGAAACTCTCGCACCAAAGATTCTAAACCGGCTAAACCAGTGGAATCAAAAATGAGTAAAACGGCGTGCTTGCCATCGGGTAAATAGGGCTGAAGAGCGGTAAAATAGGAGGGAATGGGCCAAGCGTGAACACTGATTAATTTAGCAATTAAACCATCGGATTCGCCTAACTGTTGGCTAAACCTGGCTGCTGCCATAAAGTCTGAGAAAACAATGATACCTTCAGCCCAGGGATAACTCGGCGCTAAGGGCATCTGTAGCTCAATGATAATGCCATTGGTTCCATAGGCGTGATTGACTTGTTGAACTTCATCGCCTTGTAATTGCAGCACTTGGGGTTCTTCTTCGACGGTGACGACTTTGGCAGCGAGGAAATTGCCGCGATCGCCCAACCATCCGTATAAAATAGATCCAATGCCCCCACTTCCCCCCGCAATAAACCCCCCCAGGGTTGCCGTGCGATAGGTAGAAGGAAGCAGTCGCAACTCCCAACCTATTTCCGAGGCTAACTTATTAATTTGGGCTAACTTTGTTCCCGGTTGCGCTCTCACCCATCCGGGTTCAATCTCCAGGATCTGATTCATACGAGTTAAATCTAAAACGACTCCCCCTTCTAAGGGAACGCATTGGCCATAATTTCCCGTCCCTGCACCCCGAACCGTAACCGGAATTTTATACTCTACACAGGCCTTAACCACCCGTAAAACATCCGACTCATGGCGGGGAAACACCACCACATCCGCCCGTTTTTCCGATAGCAACGGCTGTAAAATGGGGCTAAAATGAAAATAATCCTGGGATAACTTCGCCACCTGATTCGGTTGCGTCGTCCACTCTATCCCTTCAAGAGCCGACACCCATTCATCCCAGTGGTTTTTGAGCTGTAGTGAAATCATCCCATCCCTTCATAAACCGCTCTCTAAGCTTACCATAGCCCCTGTGAATCTTCGTACACAATCAACGGGTGTGTAAGTTTAACTTGCCAGAATAGACACTAAGCGATGGGTGTTGAACCCATTCCTTATTCCCTATTACCGATTACCCATCATGAACACCATCAAGAAATGGATTATTTTAGGCAGCATTGAACTGATCTTCTGTTTTTGGCTCTTAGGCAATTCCGCCAATTTAGTCAGCGCTCCGAGTACCTTAAAAGTGTGGTTAGGCATATTGGGATACTTTTCCAGTTTAATCTTCATTCCTGCCCTATCAATTATTCATATCCAAAGTGAACTTTCCGACGCAAAACGTCGCCAACAGCAACTAAAAGCTGCCTTTCCCTACGACTCTTTTTCCTTATTGGAATTACTCGATCGTAAATCGACTATTTAGGAGTAAGTTTAATGAAATTCCGTCCTTTGATCCTGTCGAGTTTTCTGGTTACCGTACTCGGTTCTCTAGTCTCCTCCTGTGGCGTATTGCCGGGAACCAGTGTTAAACGAATTCCTCCCGGTTATGTGGGCTTAAAAGTGGAATTATATGGCGATAATCGGGGCGTGCAAAATGCCACGATTAGCACCGGAAAAGTCTGGTATAACGGCTATAGTCAAGAAATTATTGTTTTTCCCGATCATGTGCAGTATTATATTCTGACGGCTTCCGTTGATGAAGGGTCGCCCAAGGATGAAAGTATTACGTTTGGCGTTGGTGGCACTACGGTTAACGCGGATGTGTCTCTTTCCTATTTCTTTAATACCAATCAAATCAAGGATTTTTATGGTAAATACCTGAAAGATCCAGATCAGTTTAAGGGGACGTTAGTCCGCAGTGAAACTCGTAACTGTTTTAATCAGTCGGCAACGAATTATAAACCGGAAGAAATTCTGGGTAGTCAGCAATCGAAACTACTCAAAGAAGTGCAAACTTGCTTAACGGATAAATTTGGCCCGGTGGGGGTTAATTTTGAGTCGGTGGGATTTGTGAGTAAACCCCGCTTTGATGAATCCATTGAGGCACAAATTACGGCTCGCTTTCAAGCGGAACAACGGGCGATCGCCGCTCAAGCGCAGTTAGAGGTTGCCCAAGCGGAAGCCAAGCAAAAGGCAGTGGAAGCGCGAGGAGACGCAGAAGTAGCGAAAATTCAAGCTTCTAGCATTACCCCCATGACGTTGCAATTGCGGCAAATTGAACTACAAGAGCAAATGATCGAGAAATGGAACGGTGTTTTACCCATTTATCAAGGTACACCTGCACCGTTTCCGTCCTTTAATGTGGAGACAGCGCAGTAGGGGAATGGGGAGAAATCCTGAATTGGGGGTGAATTCCTTGGAGGATAGAAGTATATAGCACTGTGCAATGAGTTATCAACATTTTGCCCTCATCCCCCTACCCCCTTCTCCCAAGGGAGAAGGGGAGCAGAAGTCCCTCTCGGAGTGGGAGAGGGATATAGGGAGAGGGCATTTCCAGTTGCACAACTCATTGAGACTAGCTATATAGCACTGTGCAATGAGTTCTCAACATTTTGCCCTCATCCCCCTACCCCCTTCTCCCAAGGGAGAAGGGGGATAAAAGTCCCTCTCCCTTGGGAGAGGGATATGGGGAGAGGGCAAGCTCTGGTCGATTCACATTTACTCATTATTCCCTATTCCCTATTCCCTATGATTCTGCAAGATAAAAATTGGCAAACCTATCGCGACTTAAAAGAAGCCCTAAATTTAAACCTGCGTCGCCAACTATTTTTAGCCGTGTGTGACGATCCGAATTTTTGCCAGTATTTGGTTAATCAACTGGATATGGAGAGTCGATGTAATGGCACGCCTCTAGATTCTCAGATTCCGCGATGGGTAACTCTAGAATTAGAAGCCGACGATCCGAACCTGGTTCACCAAATCGATCGCTGGTATGATACGGTCAATCATCACACAATCCAAAACGCTCTGGCTTCAACCCCAAATTCACCCCCCAGACGACGCAAAGATGACTGGATGAAGGTTTCGCCTTTAGATCTTGCTCCTCATGTTCCCCGCGAGTTGTCCCCTGGGTTCCAGTTTTTTGGGGTGCAGCGTCTTACCCAAAAGTCGCCAACCCAACAATGGTCTTTTTTACAAAATTTGGAATATATTGCCCAGCGTTATCTGGATTTAGCTTGGGAGTGGAATCTGTTAATCTGGATACCTCGCCCTTGGTTATTTTCGATTCAACAGTCGGTTCCTCGATTTTGGCATTGCCATACAGCATTGTTTGAGTTTTCCTCTGAACCCCTTCCGGCTAATTCACGGGGGGGAGTGGGTTTAAATGAGCGGGTAAAGGTGTTAGCTGGGTTACCTGAGCAAGAGAAAGACACAGAGGAGCAAGAGCAGAAACTGGGGGGAGCAGTAGGGGAAAAGCCGCGTCCTCTCGTGGTAAAAACCGATACTGTTGAAGAGGTGCAAGCAGCGATCGCCTCGCAAAAGGAAGCGCTAGAGGCGTTAGAAGACGATGCGATCGCCCGGTTAGACTTGCTCAATGATTTAGGCAATCTCTACTGGATTTTATCGCGGAAAATGGCGAACCGGGAAGAGGGGTTAGAAGCGCTCAAACAAGCCATTCACACCTATGAACAAGCCCTAAACCATCCGCAAATCCAATCCCAACCCCAAGGCTATGCTCGCCTACAGAATAACCTGGGGATTGCCTACGGGGAATTATCGCGCCATGAAAACCCGGTAGAAGGCTTAGAAAAGGCGATCGCCGCGTATCAGGCTGCCTTATCCTATCGAGAGCAACCTGGAGATCAATCCTATGAGCAAATGTCCGAGCCAGACTTACAGCACTATGCTTCGACTCAAAATAACCTGGGAACCGCCTATTGGAATCTGGCGCAACACCAAGAGGCGGCTAAGAATTTGAAACAGGCGATCGCCGCCTATCAAGAATCCCTAAAATATTATCATCCCGATCGCGATGCTCTCAGTTATGGCATGATTCAAAATAACTTAGGGACTGCCTATTGGAATTTATCCCGATATCAGAATCCTAAAGACTATTTGCAATTAGCCATTTGGTCATATCAACTGGCGCTTCAATATCGTACTGTAGAGAAAAATCCCAGTGGCTATACGGCGACGCAAAACAATCTGGGAACCACCTATTGGCATTTAGCCAATCAACCCGATGCACCCATTGAGCAGAGACGCGAACACTTAAAAGAGTGTATTGGTGCATATCAAAGGGTGATTGAAACCATGGAAAATCCTGAAAATCAAGACTCTTTATCTCTCAGCTTCGATCCCGTTTCGACCCATAATAACCTCGGTGTCGCCCTCTATCAATTGGCCATGACTGCCCATCAAGTCGGTTCTCAGGATCAATCCGATCGCTTAGAACCCCTGGAATTATCCCTCAAACATCATATCGAAGCCTGGACAAGATGGCAAAATCACCCGCAAATGGCGCATACGGCGCTTAACTATCTCCTGCAAGCGTTGCGATCGCTCTATAATGAAGGTGGTATTGACGCTCAAAACCGCGCCCTAGCCCAAGTTCCCAGCAATTTATTACCCGAAATTCTTAATCGACTCTAACTCAACAACCATCAACAAAAGAAAGGGATGAATTCCAAGATTCATCCCCATCAAAAACAATATCAGTGAACAGTTAGGAACAAACGAAGAGCGAACGCTCAGGTGCGATTAAACAGCAGCCGCTTGTTTAGTGGTAGCGTTTAACTCACCTTTGCCATATTTAACGGCATAAACATCTAAAGTTTGTTGCTTGATCTTGCTGGCATTACCGGCAGTCCAGAACTGTTGATAGCGATCCAAGCAAACTTGTTTCATGTACTTGATAGAAGGCTTCATGAAGTGGCGAGGATCGAAGTTAGAGGGATCTTTAGCAGCCGCTTCGCGGATAGCAGCCGTAATCGCTAACCGGTTATCGGTGTCGATATTAACTTTACGCACACCGCTCCTGATTCCTTTTTGAATTTCTTCAACGGGTACACCGTAGGTTTCAGGGATGCTACCACCGTACTGGTTGATGATGGCAATTAAATCTTCAGGTACAGAAGAAGAACCATGCATCACCAAGTGGGTGTTAGGCAGACGCTTGTTGATTTCTTCAATGCGGCTAATGGCTAGGATTTCGCCAGTAGGTTTACGGGTAAATTTGTACGCACCATGGCTGGTTCCAATGGCTACAGCTAAAGCGTCTACTTGAGTTTGTTCTACAAATTGAACCGCTTCGTCAGGATCGGTTAACAATTGATCGTGAGAAAGAGTTCCTTCAAACCCATGACCATCTTCTTTGTCACCTTTTCCAGTTTCCAGAGAACCTAAGCAACCAAGTTCTCCTTCAACACTAACCCCAATGGAGTGAGCGACTTTAACCACTTCAGCCGTAACATTAACGTTGTACTCAAAGCTGGCAGGGGTTTTGGCATCCGCTTCTAAGGAACCATCCATCATAACGCTGGTGAAACCATAGCGCATGGCGGTATAGCAGGTATCAGGAGCATTCCCATGGTCTTGGTGCATAGCAATGGGAATATGGGGATAGCTTTCCACTGCGGCTTGAATCAGGTGACGGAGGAAGTTTTCACCGGCATATTTTCTAGCACCACGGGAAGCTTGCAGAATTACAGGGCTATCGGCTTCATCAGCAGCTTGCATGATGGCCAGAATTTGCTCCATGTTGTTTACGTTGTATGCAGGGATACCGTAGTTGTTCTCGGCTGCGTGATCGAGCAGAAGTCGCATGGGTACGAGGGCCATACTATACTTGTCCTCCTAAGATGGTTGTGGTTTTCAGCAAATTGTCTAATGACAAATCCAGTCTTGAAACAATATTAAGATATTTTTGGGATTTTAGGAAATCAAACCGGATCTTGCTACGATTGTCAGTTTTTATTTTATGCTGGGCGATCGCCCCGATCTCGATTGAACAGCTCTAGGGTTTGGCGGCAAAAGTGCTTTAGCTTGTTCTCGATATCTCGATTGGGTTGGGTTTCCCCCTCAAAGCGCCAATTCTCCACCGTTGAGAATCGCCATTGTTGTCCTTTGTGGCTGTATCCAGTTGCCTCAATCCCAATAGCGCGAAGTTCCTGTTCTAGGGGATCGCGATGAAAACGAATTTGGAGCAGCACAGAACGACTTTGGAACGAGCGGCTAAATCCGGGAAAATGGAAACCCAGATCAATCGAGTCCGGATCGACCAATTCTTGGGTACAGGGGTCATTCATCCAAGGCTTCATATCCACCCGCACATCGGGAAACTGAGCTTTGAATAAATTTACTGTACTGGCAATTTGGCTGGCCATTTCAAAGTTAGTTGCTTGTTCGGCTGCATTCACAGGCAATCCTCCTTGAATCGTGATGACAATTATTCACTGATGAGCAGTTGTTCTGTTGTATCCGCAGTTACGGCAAATTCCCTTAAGGTTAAGGATTTGTAAAGGTTTATGAAGTTGACAAGATAATCAACATTTTTGTAAAATTCAGGGACAACGTTGAAGCTGCTGGAGTAAAGCAATCGTGAAACCTTCAATTCTTGATCCTGCCGCAAGTTACAGCTTTAGCCAATATGCCGCCCTACCCTTTGACACCGCCGATATCCTAGCTGAATTTGGGGTGGCGTTCCAATCGACTTCTCTCCAACTGCCAGAACAGCAACCTCTAGACCCGACCCCACTAATCCATGAATTGACAGAAAACTTGGCATTAGTCAATCCCACCTCAGAAATTGCCCGTCGAGAATCGCTCATTTTTCCCGTACTGAAAACGGTCTGCAAGTTTATCCAGTCACCCCTCAAGATTGAGTATTCGATCCAGGTGAGTAACCAATTGAAGGGAAATGTGGATTATTTTATTCCCGCGCATCAAAACGTTGTCATTATTGAAGCGAAAAATGCCGATCTGGGGAAAGGATTTACCCAGCTTGCGGTAGAACTGATTGCCCTAGACCAGTGGGTTGATACTCCTGTAGATTGTCTCTACGGAGCAGTTACAACAGGAGATACTTGGAAATTTGGTCTGTTTTATCGCCAGCAAAAGTTGATTCAAAAAGATATCAATACCTACGGTGTACCGAATGATTTGGCCAAAGTTATCGCTATTCTATTTGGCATTACGCTGCAAACACCAGGAGCGATCGCCAGTTGATATCATTAAGGGTGGGTTGGTGAAGAACGCAATCTTACCGAATGTCAGCTAAGGAAGGTCGTTGAGATTATGTCCATCACATTACGGAGTATGCAAAAGCTCCTGCGGGAGAATATATCAGGGGAAAACCCCCTCACTGTTGACCCCGAACAGGCCCAAGCGCTGGCGGAAGACTTTTTAGCGCGAGTTGAGCCTCTCCCTGGGGTCAAGCGCCATGATACCTGTTATGATTTCCGTCGTTCTCAAACTGGGTCAAGTGCAGAGCAAACCCCCAGCCATAGGGTCTGTTGTTGTATTCTGCTCGAACAATCAAAAGAGCGCTGGTATCACAACCATACCCATTTACATCTGCTTGTGAGTCCGGAGCAACAGCTCTGGGTAGACTTAGGATATCAGCGATCGCCGGCCCCCGTTTCCGATATCAGTGAAGTCGTCTCCCTAGTGAAAGCCTTTTTACAGCGAGTTGACCGGCAAAAAGCCCAAGCTGCCAAGCGCAAAAAACAGAAAGACTTGAAAGTGCAAGCCATCTTAGCTCAGGTGCGGAAAATTGCCAAAGAAGATAAATTTGACTTTGCCACCGAAGTCGATACAGTTAAGCTCAAGCTCATGATTCGTCTGTCTGACCAAGACTACTTTGCCATTCTGATTCCCTTTAACCAGTTCAAAGAAGTATTACCCAAATTACGACCCGCCATTCAAACTCTTCGCGAGACTTACAATAGTGGTGTTCGCTTTACCACCCGTCTCAAGCGTCGTTATGGCTGGTCTGGCTGGATTCGTCATGAGGATTTGTAACAAAAGTAGAAAGCCCTCTCCCTTTCATGTCCGTAGGAAAATCCCTCTCCCGTGGGAGAGGGACTTCTTACTCCCCTTCTCCCGTGGGAGAAGGGGTTGGGGGATGAGGGCAACATGCTGATAACTGATTATAAAAATGCTATAGAAGAACATGATTCGTATTGATGCTCGCGAACTCTATCAAGTGCTGGAACTCACCCCACCGGAGCAAAATATTCTTCTGGTGGGAAAGCATGGTATTGGCAAATCCGAAATTATCAGCCATTTCTACAGTCAGCGCCAAAATCTGCCTGTTATCCCCTTCTTTTTGGGTCAGATGAGCGATCCGGGGGATTTGATTGGCTTGTTGCATAAAGACGAGAAAACCGGGCGATCGGTGTTTTTACCTCCGTACTGGTGGCCAGAAGCCGATCGCCCCGTGGTACTCTTCCTAGACGAACTGAACCGAGCGCGACCGGAGATTTTGCAGGCGGTTCAAGACCTTACCCTGAACAAAACCTTGGCCGGTAGAGCGCTGCCCCCTGGCAGTATTGTGATCGCTGCGGTGAATGGAGGGGAAGAATATCAACTAACCGAACTCGATCCGGCCCTGGTATCCCGGTTTAACCTCTACGAGTTTGCGCCGACGGTGGAAGATTGGCTGATCTGGGCTGCCGATCGCGATATTGATTCGCGGGTGCTAACCTTTATCCAACAGCATCCAGATTATCTTGATGGTGATAATCTGGATGCGGATACGGCGATCGCCACTGCCGGTCTCGTCAAAACCCCTGATCGCCGCGCTTGGGTAAAAGTTGCGGATTTTGTTGGCAAGCATAAAGATCTCGAAGATATTCATTTCAAACTGATCGCCGGTATGGTGGGGACTCATGCTAGTCTCGCATTTCGCCAAAGCTTGGCTAACCAACGGGGTTTGGAACCGGAGCAACTGTTGTTACAATTTTCTAAGTATTCCAAGCAGCTCAAAGACCTGGAAATTCAGGACTTTGCGAGTTTAAATGAACGGGTTTTACTTTGGCTGAATGCCGGACATTGCCCGGAAAATAAAGCCGATCAGGCCCGCAAGAATCTGTTGAAATACCTCCAGCATCTCGCCAAAGCCAAACAACAGGAGGCGATCGCCCATTTTTCCTCCCTGGTTCAAAGCCCCAAATTTAGCGATGCCATGGGTTTTGTCGCTGAATCGATGGATCTGATTGACTTCTTGTCCGAGTATTTGGAGGCGATTCAGGTTTGAACCCCAATCCTTCGCCAGAAACCCGGTTTCTCCAAGAAACCGGGTTTCTTCAACCTCTTTTAATCTCTCGTGCTGAATAACTATGATTGCAACTCTAACCACACCCGTATCATTCGATCAATTTATAGACTGGTATCCAGAAAACTCGATTGATAAATACGAGCTACGCAATGGAGCGATCGTTAAAATTCCTTTAGGAACCGGGGAACATTCTATGGTTATCGGTTTTTTAATCGGAGAACTGGGAATTCACATCGACCATTACAAATTAACTTGTGCCATTCCCGGTGATTGCTTGCTGAAAGCGATCGATGGCAAATCCGGTTATCAACCCGATCTTATTGTCCTCAATAAAGCGCAACTAGCCGAGGAACCCCGTTGGCAGAAAAAATCAATTATTACCAAGGGAGATTCCGTGCGACTGGCGATCGAGGTTGTAAGTACAAACTGGCAAGATGATTATCTGAGGAAAGTCGGGGACTACGAACTGATGGGTATTTCTGAATACTGGATTGTCGATTATCTGGGTTTAGGCGGTAGGCGGTTTATCGGCAATCCCAAACAACCGACTCTCTCTGTTTACCAACTGGTGGATGGGGAGTATCAGGTAACGCTGTTTACCGGAAACGAGAAAATTGAGTCTTTGGCGTTCCCGGAATTACAACTGAGTGCCGCAGAGATTTTTGCCGCCAAAATTATTTAGATAAAGGTATAGAAGCGGTAGGGTGGGCAGGGTATAGTTGTAAAATTTCAATAATGTCCTTTCTCCTCCTGCCCACCTTACGATTGATTTGTCCGAGTATTTGGAGGCGATTCAGGTATCATATCAAGTTCGCTTATTCATGTCCGCGAAGCGGAAATACCCTAATTAAAAATCCAGGGAGCAAGATGCTCCCACTCCAGTCATATCAAAGAATTCGAGGAGTGCGGGCATCTTGCCCGCTTCTTAACAAATTTTCATGTCCGCTTGCGGAAACCGGACTTGATATCAACCACCGATGACCCCTTACCCATTCCTGCTGTATTACGAGGAGACGAAAATGGTTCAACCGAAACAAGAACTCCAAGGAAAAAAGACTTACGACTTTACCGTTAATATTCTTTCAGGGTCGTTAGCAGGCCGTCAATTTACCGGATTTTTTACCTACGACCCCTCAACCCTACAAGGGGAGGGAGAAGAGACTATTCTGGCTGAAGAAGTTCAATTTAATTATTTGAGCCAATATACTCGTCAGAAGCAACACGCTCGCCTTGCGTTCAAAAATGGAACATTTCAGAGAATGATTTGGGTAGATGGGAAAAAAACTGAACGATTTGGCTTTAATGCAGGGTTTAATCGATGGCAGTTTGGCCGCCCTAGTGAGAATTTTATCAGACAAGGACAAGACTATTTTGGCTATTTGAATCCTAGAACTTTGGTTGATGGGGCAGGAAGGGTCAGCTATACATTACGAGAGCAAGTTTTATCGAGGGATTCTCATTCCGAGGGGTTGCGCGATCGCAAGGCTCCAAAATCACCCGAACAAACAGAAGAATTGGAAACTGTAACAGAAGCCAGCAGTGGGGTTTTATTACGCTGTGAGAAGATTTCAAGAAAATTGCGAATCCGGGTAATTTCTGAGGGATATAATCCAGAATTAAATGTGCAGTTTCCTCGCAGTTGGCGGGAAGAGGAGGCGACGTATGTAGTCGATGAAGTGGAATTAGTCAGCGATCGCAAATTTTACCGTCCTTTGGGCAACATTCGCCGCCTTGTGTCACCAAAAAAGCTGCCCCTGGTCAAAGCAACGGGATCTTGGCAGGATTTAGAAACCACGAATACAGTGGGAAAAGGGGTATTAATTCAATGTATTTCCAAGGGGAAAAAATTACGGGCGCAAGTGGTATCTGAGGGCTACAATCAGGACTATAATGTGCGCTTTCCGCAGAGCATTCGGGCTGAGGGAATTTTTTATGTGGTAGACCAAGTAGAGGAGGCCAGTCAGGGAGGATATTATCTTGCTTATGGGCAGGTCAGGCGCTTAGTTGACAGTTGATGAAGTAAAATAGTGAAATCATCTCAATAGAAATTTAGCTTTTGCACTAATTATGAGTACATTGAAAGAAGCTGAACAAGTTGTTAGTCAATTACCTGCGGAAGACTTAGCTGCTTTTAGAGCTTGGTTTGCAGAGTTTGATGCAGAGATCTGGGATCGTCAGTTTGAAGAAGATGTAGCGGCAGGTAAGCTTGATGGACTCGCTGAGAAAGCATTGCAACATCTACAGGAAGGGCGTTGTACCGATCTATGAAATATCGTGCAACTCCTGACTTTTGGTATCACTATCGGCAGTGAAGCGGTAGGGTGGGCAGGGTATAGTTGTACAATTTAAATGATGTCGTTTCTCCTCCTGCCCACCTGACAATGATTGGAAATCATAGCCGAAATTTTAATTTTTAATTTTTAATTTTTAATTTTTAATTGATATGAAGATCGCCCGTCACCGTATTGCTCGAATAGTCGAAAAGTGGCTGCTGGTTGAGCCACTATTCTTGGCTGTCTGGACGAGTCACGCTTTGGTCTCTGAGCCGCGCATTCAAACGATTCGCGTGCAACGGGGTAGAATTGAGTATAATCCGGAGTTTATCGCGCAATTGAGCGATCGCCACTTAGAAGCTACCCTGCGCTTTGAAGCCCTACGGATTCTGCTCAAACACCCCTACAGTCGCCGCCAAGCGCACTCGGCAATTAGCTATGCTGCCAGCAATATAACGCTCCAGGAATATCTGCAAACCGAGCTACCCTTTCCTAGGGCGCGGGATGTCTTTGGCGACTCCAGTTCTGACAAACAATTCTTCGAGTTCTACTACCACAAGCTGCTCGATCTCGTTCCCCCCTTTTTAAGGGGGGCTAGGGGGGATCAACAGTCCCCCAATCCGGAAGAGGCAGCCTCTGGAGCGTCGGGAGCAGGGATGGGAGAAGCTGAAGCTGAAACTGCCCTCGCATCCGGCTCTTCTAACTCTTCAACTTCAGATCTCCTAGAAGTCTATACCGACGCAGACCTGAGCGGTGTGGAAAATACTGACCAGTGGGATCGAGATGAATTATTAAGCGATCGCCTAGACGATCTGGTAAGAATGGCACAAGCGAATGATAGTTGGGGCAGCATTGGCGGCAAATTGCGCGAACGGATTTTAGCGAATCTGCACCCAAAGCTGGACTATCGGGCAGTTTTACGCAAGTTTCGCACCTCCATCCTCAGCCAACAGCGCAGGCTCACCCGCATGAAGCCCAATCGCCGTTATGGGTTCGCCTATATGGGCAGTCGTCGTGAGTTTAGCACCCGTTTACTCTTTGCCATTGATGTCAGTGGCTCCATGGGAACCAAAGAGCTACAGCAGGGGTTTTCGGTGGTGAACCGCTTTTTTAACTATGGCGTTCCGGCGATCGATGTGATTCAATTTGATACTGAGATTACCAGCGATGTGATGACCTTCCGTTGCGCCAAAAGGGAGGTTCAGTTAACAGGACGAGGCGGGACAAATTTTGGCCCAGTTTTAGCCTATCTGGAAGAACATCGAGATTACGATGGCCTAATTATTTACACCGATGGTTATGCTCCCTGCCCCGAACCGCCCCAGAATCGGCGGACTCGCATTCTGTGGTTGTTTGTGAGCGAGGAGCATTACCGCAGTTGTTATCCCCAGTTACAGCATTTGGGGCAAGGGGCCTATATTAAGGCTAGTGCTGCGATCAGTGCATCAGCATAGTGGACTGTTTCAGTTAAAATGAGGCAATAAGTAGGTTGGGTTGAACGAGGTGAAACCCAATACCCAAATACACCTTCCTTACAGCGCGAAGTGCTGTATATTCTTCACTTGATTTTTGAAACATTAAAAGTCACGTTTATTCTTTTAAGTTGCTTGTAAGAGTCACGGCAGTAGGGTGCGTTAGCAGGGGAGCAATCTATTAATAAATCGAGAATCTCTGCTCCTGCGTAACGCACCAAAACCCTCCCGAAAAATCGTACCTACTACCAACCTTATCAGAGTGTGAGGTATTTAGCTGGTGCGATCGCCGATATTTTGCGAGTGCGATCGCTTGCTATAGAAAGGGCGATCGCAACCTGCTTTTGAAGCACTGCTCAACACCACAACCGCCTCTCAATGTAAAATACAGATAATTGTTTTTATGACAGGAGTATAGCTATGGAGCGATCGACAGCCCTACTACAAGCCAAAACATTGAGTGTTAGCGATCGCATCTGGTTAGTTCAAGCCATCTGGGACAGCATCAGTGCCGAACCAGAGCAGCTTGAGTTAACAGAAGCACAGCAGCAAGAACTATCCCGTCGTCTCGCGGATCATCAAATTAATCCTCAATCAGTGGTTTCTTGGGAAGACATTAGAGCTTCAGCACTTTCTAGAGCAGAAATACAGCAATGAGCTTACCAATTGTATTTCGGGTTGAGGCACAGACTGAATTCGATCTAGCATTTGATTGGTACGAGCAACAGCAAAGAGGACTTGGAGTTGAGTTTCTCACCCGTGTTACTGAAGTATTAGAGCGTATTCAGTCATTTCCAGAAGCCTGTGAGATTGTTTTTGAGGATGCTCGCCGTGCCATTGTCCCTAAGTTTCCATATTTAATTCTGTACAAGGTTGAACCTGATCGTATTGTCATATTGGCAGTATTTCACAGTAAGCGCGACCCACAGGTATGGAGCGATCGGGTATAGCACCATCAATGCAGCCGAACAAGTAACTACTGTAGCATAATATGAACTACCGAGACATCATTACAATTGAGCCTGAAAAACGTGGTGGTAAGCCTTGCGTCCGTGGCTTGCGTATTACAGTCTATGAAGTGCTTGAGTACCTCGCTTCCGAGATGAGCGAAGCAGAAATTCTCGACGATTTTCCCGATCTGACGCGAGAAGATTTAAAAGCCTGCATTGCTTATGCTGCCGATCGCTACTGGATGGTTTCATCTAAAATGATGCAATAGATATAGTGCGAGCATCTTGCTCGCTGCCTTCCTCTAGCGAGCAAGATGCTCGCATTACCCAACATCTAAAGTATCCAATTAGCTGAAACAGTCCACTACTCTGTTCCGCCAACGCACTCTATTGGCTAATTTATGTCATAGTTAAAGTCTAAGATAACATTCTTTTTATGACTGCAACACCGATTCAATCTTTAACTCTCGAAGCCTTCCTCAAACTTCCCTATATTGAGGAATCACCAGCATGGGAATACACGCCAGCAGGAGAGCATACCGGACAAGCAAGACAAAAATCAATGCCTCAAACCCAACACAGTCGATTACAATTCAAGCTGTGCGAAGCAATTAATCAAATTAGCGAAGATCGAGAGATTGCTTGTGCTTTTCCCGAATTACGATGCACTTTTGGCGATCGCTCCCTCGTCCCCGATATTTCTGTATTGCGTTGGAATCGGATTCCCATGACACCAGAAGGCGATCTCATCAACAAGTTCAATTCATTTCCCGATTGGACTATTGAAATTCTCTCACCCGACCAATCTTCTAACCGCGTTGCAGCTAATATTTTACATGGTTTAAAACATGGGAGTGAATTGGGGTGGTTGCTCGATCCGAGCGATCGCTCTATTCTTGTTTTTCGACCCAAACAAGAACCTGTTATTTTTGCTCGAAGCGATCGCTTACCCGTCCTAGCCGGTATCGATCTCGAAATGAGTCCTACCCAAATATTTGATTGGTTAAAAATGAAGCGGATCGCAACCCACTAAAAGATTGAGGCGATCGCTGGCTATACTTTAATGTCAAAGTCGGTTAACCTCTAATGTTAGGTAAGAAGGCGATCTCGGAAACTTTGGCTTTCGCGATCGCCTTCTTATCGCTTATGGTGCGCGATCGATCGTGAAGGCATCAAATTCGCCACCCTCAAATTCACCCGAAATCGTCAATTCATCGCCCACAGAGATATGCGCGGGCGTGCTGTCACCGTAGAGATCCCAAGTATCAACCCGCAAAGTGCGATCGCCTGTATTTAAGCTCAGTCCGTCTTCCCATACCGATTGAACAGTACCCGTGTAAACGTTAGAGCCGGGAGAACGAGAAGCCGGGACACCGACACCTTCAGAAACAGCAGTAGATCCCCCCTCAATACTGAAGGCATCAAATTCGCCACCCTCAAATTCACCCGAAATTGTCAATTCATCCCCCACAGAAATATGCGCGGGCGTGCTGTCACCGTAGAGATCCCAAGTATCAACCCGCAAAGTGCGATCGCCTGTATTTAAGCTCAGACCGTCTTCCCAAACCCGTTCGACGGTTCCCGTATGAACGGTTTGAGCGCGACTGATGTAGGGAAAAGCCACCGCTACAGCAAGACCACTGGCAACTAAGACAGACGCAACAATGCGATTCATGGTGAGACTCCTTGAGTATTGAGAAGAGACTCTTTCGACTTTAGGGACTAAAGATGACGGAAAAATGACAAGGTGGTTTATGGTTTCGATTCGGCGGTAGTCAATGAAAATCTATTGGAATATTCAATGATACATTCTTGTAGGGGCGAGCGGCCGCTCGCCCCTACATATACCGACTCTACAGGATTGCGCGTAATCCAAGATGATGTTAACCTGCTGATGAAGCTGAGGTTTGTTGTTCAATACGTTCCAACATTTTCTCCTTATCTTGGCGGCGTTTCTTCGCATAAAGTTGAATTGCAGCTACCATGGAAACAACTAGCCCAAAAATTAGCCACGTTGTTAAATCTAAAGGTAAACTTCCCTTAAAGACTGCCAAGAGAACAATAACAACTAACAGCACTGTCGGGGCTTCATTTAATGCGCGAAATTGTTGACCTGTCCAGTTGCATTCACCGGATGCTAACCGTCTCATTATTCGTCCACAATAGAAATGATAGCCCAGTAATATAGCAACCAGACCCAGTTTAATATGTAGCCAGCCTGATTTTAATATTTCCGGTTCTGTAGAAATCAAACCGATCGCCATTGCCACTGTAACTACCATTCCGGGCATGGTAATAATATGATAGAGGCGCTTTTCCATAATTTCGTATTGCGCTTTGAGAATGGTTTGTGCGGGTTCCTCTCGTTCTGAGGCTTCAGCATGGTAAACGAAGAGACGAACTAAATAAAACAACCCGGCAAACCAGACCACAACACCAATCAGGTGGAACGCTTTAAACCAAAAATAAGCCATATAGTGTTTTCGTATCGAGCAACTCATCAAGGCGAGTTTAAAATTTCTCTTGGGTCAACAGTGCGATCGCGTAACAAAAGTTAATATAGTCTGAAGGAGTAGTAGGGTGCGATCGCATGGGGAAGAGCGCAAAACACTAAGGTTATTTGGTACTCTGGTTTACAACACTGAGTAGGTGAGGAGAGGAGCCTTGAGATTGGTAATTTTGGGTGGGCCGGGTTCAGGGAAAAGCACGCAAGCGAGGAGTTTGTGCGATCGCCTCCAGATCCCATTAGTCTCTATGGGAGGGATTCTGAAAAAGGCGATCGCCGAACAAACCGAATTAGGATTGCAATGCCAGACTTATGTAGAACGGGGGGAATTTGTACCTGACCCGATTTTAATCACCTTTATCCGCGATCGCCTCCTGCAAGCCGATACAACTAGCGGATGGCTCCTCGAAGGCTATCCTCGCACCGCATTCCAAGCCGAAGAACTCGACTTCTTACTCGATGAACTCCACCAACACCTAAACTGGGCCATTTTCCTCGACACCTCAGAATCAGTGATGATCGAAAGACGGTTAGCCATGGGTGAGGCAGAAGATCTCCCCCACTTAATCAAACGACGGATTGAACTCTTTCAGACCCGAACTGTCCCCATTCTGGATTATTATGACAAACGTCAGCGCCTACTCACCATTGATGGGAATCAATCCCAAGAGCAAGTGCTGGCCAAACTCCAAACTCAACTGATGGCAAACCCCAGCGAAACTTAACCTCAATTATGGCTCTACCCCGTCCCGATGGTCGTCAACCCGATCAACTCCGTCCCATTCGCTTCGAGCGTGGTTTCACCAAGTTTGCTTGGGGTTCTGTCCTCACCAGTTTTGGCGATACCCAAGTGTTGTGTACGGTCTCCGTGCAAGAGAGCGTACCCAAATTTTTAGAAGGTACGGGGAAAGGATGGCTCACGGCAGAATATCGGATGCTTCCCAACGCTACCCCCCAGCGCCACCCTAGAGAGGTATTAAAGTTATCCGGACGCACCCAGGAAATTCAACGGTTAATCGGACGGAGTTTACGAGCTTCTTTAGACTTAGAGCAGTTGGGAGAGCGTACCTTAACGGTGGATGCGGATGTGTTGCAAGCGGATGCCGGTACTCGTACTGCCTCGATTACGGGGGGATATGTGGCCATGGTGGATGCCATTAATCAATTGTTAGCCGAAGGAAAATTAACCCAGTCTCCTTTACGTCATCGAGTTGCGGCTGTATCCGTAGGATTACTGGAAAATGAGCCTTATTTAGATTTGTGCTACGAAGAAGACGTAATGGCCCAAGTCGATTTTAATGTGGTGATGAACGATCGCCTAGAGGCGATCGAAGTCCAAGGCACTGCCGAACACGGCAGTTTTAATCGTCAGCAACTCAATCAGATGCTGGATATGGCAGAAGTGGGCATTCAGCAACTGGTAGACGCTCAACAGCAAGCCCTATCCTGAGAGCGATCGCCGGTTTACTCTGGATTGGTAGGAGGGGCTTCAGATGTAACCACCGTATCCGCTCGATCGAGAACGGACTGGGGAAGCGTTACGCCCATGGCTTGGGCAGATTCAGGGTTAACATACAGTTGTAGGGTATCGACGGTTTCTACAGAGATCTCACCAGGAGATTCTCCTTGCAACACCCGGATCACTTGTTTACCCGTTTGTCGCCCCACATCATAATAATCAAATCCTAAACTGGCGATCGTTCCCCGCTCTACCGAAGCCGTATCCCCAGAATAAATCCCAATCTGATTATCAATACCCACTTGAATCACCGATTCTAAAGCAGAAACCACTGTATTATCCGTCGGCACATAAATGACATCCGCTTTCCCGACCAAACTTTGGGCAGCCGTAGCCACACCACTGGAGTTGGCAACGGTGGCTTCTACAACCGATAATCCCTTGGTTTGGGCCTGTTCTTTGAGTAAATTAACTAAGGAGACGGCATTGGCTTCCCCAGCATTATAAATTACACCAATGGTCTGGAGATTGGGGTTAATTTCTTGCATTAACGACACATGGCTATTAATGGGAGATAAATCACTGACTCCCGTGACTAAACCACCGGGTTGATCGAGTTTTTCGACTAATTTGGCTCCCACC
This sequence comes from Roseofilum capinflatum BLCC-M114, assembly GCF_030068505.1. Classification (NCBI taxonomy): domain Bacteria; kingdom Bacillati; phylum Cyanobacteriota; class Cyanophyceae; order Desertifilales; family Desertifilaceae; genus Roseofilum; species Roseofilum capinflatum. The sequence goes on along the minus strand of NZ_JAQOSO010000087.1, from coordinate 135,211 downwards.
GGATCGGTGACGGCGCTAAAAATAACCGGAATATCCGAACTGGCGGAAACGGCAGCTTGGGCAGAAGGGGTGGCGATCGCCACAATCACATCCGGCTGCTGCGCCACGAAACTAGAGGCAATTTGGGCCGCAGTGGCGGGCGATCCTTGGGCACTCTCCCATGTCCAAGTTAGGGTTTCTCCAGCCGTATACCCGGCCGCTTTTAACTCATCCTGTATCCCGTCACGGGTGGCATCGAGGGCAGGATGCTCGACGATCTGAGTCACCGCCACAGAGGGCATGGTTTCGGCCGTCGGAGATGCAGAGGAGTCTTGAGGCGTTTGGGGTGTGCATCCCCAATTCAGGGCAACCAAGAGGGTTGTACTCAGTAAACTAGAAAAGGAATTCCACCGTAGAGTCATAGGCTGGGTTAGGGTATGATTTGCAAGAGGATGTGACGATCATAGATCAGATGGGGAGATGGGGAGATGGGGGGATGGGGAATGGGGAATATAATGACCCAGAACCGAACTCTTTTAATTGGATCATGATGCCACCCTTGGAGACTGATAAGCCGATCGCGATCGCCGTTTCTAATCTGAATTTTTCTTATCCTGACCAACCCAACGTTCTGCACAACCTCGATTTTACCATTCAGGAAGGGGAACGGGTGGGGTTAATTGGCCCCAATGGAGCCGGAAAAACCACCTTATTTTTTTGTTTGTGTGGAGTCTTATCGCCAACGAGTGGAGAGATTCAACTTTGGGGTGAACCGGTTGAAGTAGGACGGTTTCGCCCGGAAATTGGCTTAGTGTTCCAAAATCCTAGCGATCAGCTTTTTTCGGCTTCTGTATGGGATGATGTGGCCTTTGGGCCGGAAAATATGGGCCTGTCTCCTGATGAGGTGAAATCACGCACCCAGAAGGCTTTGAACTTAACCGGAGTGTGCGACTTAGCCGATCGCCCTCCCCATCATCTATCGGGAGGACAAAAGCGGATGGTGGCGATCGCCTCTGTCCTAGCCATGCATCCCCAAGCGATCGTTTATGATGAACCCAGCGCTAATCTAGATTTGCGATCGCGACGACGTTTAATTAATTTCCTGCAAGCTTCTCCAGAAACCCTGCTCATCGCTTCCCATGACCTCGACTTAATCCTGGAAGTCACCTCCCGCACCCTCCTCCTCGACTCTGGCGAACTGATCGCCGACGGTTCCCCTAAAGAAGTCATGGGAAATCGGCAAATGATGCTCAACCATGGGTTAGAGGTTCCCTACCCACTCCAGTAAATTTCCTGAGAACTCTCAATTGAGCGATCTCGATCACCCTTCCCCAGTTAGTTCATCACCCTGAAGATCCCTGAGTATCACCCCAGCTCAGAGAAGCCTATCACGGCGAGAAACAGGTTATCGGCAGACAATAGGACTATTGAATTCAACATTATCCCATGCCTGCTGAAGCCATTTTTTCCGAGTTCACCATCGAGCAAGTCCTCGCCCAAATCTTTGCCCGTGGCCGAATTTCACGGTTAGATCAGCAACTGCTTATCCGTACTCTTCAAGGGGAACAGATGTTAACAAAAGAACAACACACCGTAATTCAACGTATTTTTGAAGCACTGCAAAATGGATGGCTGAAAGTGGTTGATTAGCGATCGCCCCCAAAAGCACCTCACTTTCTTAAGAGCAAGTTAAACTCATTTTCAGTTTCCCATCAAATATATTTAATTAAAATTTGTTAATCTTTAAAGATTAGAACTGTTCAATACAAACAAACTTATTTATTGATGTCTAATACAATAGGGCACACCTTAACCATGCACCATAAATAGAAAAAATATCTGGTTGAAGAATAAAGTATATCTATGTCATTCACTTATAGTAACTATAAAGTTCCTTCCCAGATTACCTGGATAGTTGTTATTATTTGTATCCTTCCTTTTGGCTTCAATCTTTTCGGAATTGACTTTGGCACAACCGGCCAACCCTTCGATCTCCAAGATGCCCTAAATTGGGAAAACAGCGAAGTAGTTGATGCCATGCACTATGCTTTAGCAGGCAGCTTTGTGCATACAATTTTAGAATGGAGTGCCTGTTGTGCAGCTCTTTTAATTGTTCTGTTAAGTTTTCTCAATTATAGTATCACAGGAAATCCCATTACCCCCACATTAGGAATTGCTTTATTTTTTGCAGGCGTGATGGATGCCTTCCATACTTTAGCCTCCGATCGCTTAATTGATGCCGTCGCCGATCATCATAACTTAATCCCATTCACTTGGGCAATTTGTCGTTTATTTCATGCCCTAATTATGATTGGAGGCGTTTTAATTCTTCTGGTGCATCCTTCGATTAATTATAGTCCGACAAATCCCCACAACACCAAGCAATTTAACTTAATATTTGTGATTAGCATTGTCTTTGGTTTTATAGCCTATGCAATTATTTATTTCTCTGCAACCAGTTACAATCTACCAGAAACCATGTTTCCCAATTCACTGATTACGCGCCCTTGGGATGTGATTCCGTTAATTTTATTTCTGTTGACTGGATGGGTATTATATCCCATGTTCTACAGGAAACAACCGAGTATTTTTGCCGACTCCTTAATTATTAGTGCAATTCCCAATGTAGCCACACAAGTTTACATGGCTTTTGGCTCAACCACTTTATTTGATAACAATTTTAATATTGCCCATTTTCTCAAAATCATTGCCTACCTGGTTCCTTTAACTGGACTCTGTTTAGAATATATACAAATTTATCAAACCAAAACTCGATATCTATCTGACGATCTGAAAAAGAGTATTAATTTATTAAAGTCATTGGGCACTAAAGTGCTAGATGCAACTCAAGTTACACAGATCGTTCGAGACTCTAGTAATGAACTCAAAGGGATGATCGACAACCAAGTGATCGGAACGCAAGAAGTTGTTGAAAATACACGAAAAATATCAAAAAATGCTGACTCATTGTTAATTAAAATCGAGAATTTTGAAACCACATTTAATGCGCTCCAAGGCTCGGTTGATATTGTCTCAAGCCAATTAAGTAAAATTGATGATGATTCTAGAAATGTTAAGAGAATTGTTGATAAAATAACAGGAATTGCTACTCAAACCAAAATGTTGTCCCTAAATGCTTCTATTGAAGCCTCTAGAGTCAACACCCATGGTAATGGTCAAGAATTTACGGTAATTGCCAGAGAGATCGGTCATTTAGCCACTGAAGCCTCGATGGTGGCTAAAACCATTCAACCGATTGTCCAAGATATGCAATCTTCGGTGAAATATGGAGTAGATCAAATGAAAACATTTACCCAAGAATATATGGAGGCATTAATTCCTGAAATTGAGTTGATGCGCGACCATATAAAAGAGCAAAAGGAAGGTGCGAATCAGATTAGTCAAGGAGTAAATGCACTCAATTCAGATTCTGAACATACAGCGAGTTATCTGAAAGAAACCTTTGAACAAACGAATTTTGCCCTAGAGAACCTTGAGCAAGCTGTCGAAGATTTGCAATTAGAAATTACTCGATTTTCCGGTGCAAAGGAAGATTGAGGCGAAATATAATAAAATCAAAGCACTGCGATCGCCAGATGCTCCAGATGCTGTTGAGTTGTTAAGTGGGAAAATCTGCCATGTCATCACCCTTGGGCTTGATTCTACAACGTCGCTATCGGTTAGTGAAACTCTTAGGTCAAGGAGGGTTTGGCTGTACCTACTTGGCGGAAGATTTGGGGCGCTTTAATGAACTGTGCGCCATTAAGGAGTTTGTCCCTAGTGCCAGAAATACCCAAGGGTTAGAGAAGGCGCAGGAATTATTTCAACGGGAAGCCACCATTCTCTACAAACTGCAACATCCCCAAGTGCCTAAGTTTCAAGCCAATTTTGAGGAAGAAGGGCGCTTGTTTTTGGTTCAAGATTATGTAGAAGGCAAGTCCTATCGCACCCTCCTCGATGAACGCAAAGCACAGGGACAGGTGTTTTCGGAAGCTGAAGTTAAGGTTTTTCTCACCCAAGTCTTGCCGGTTTTGGGCTATCTCCATTCCCAAGGGGTGATTCACCGCGATATTGCCCCGGATAATATGATGTGGCGACAACGGGATGGGTTGCCGGTGTTGATTGATTTTGGTGTCGTTAAGGAACTGGCTACCCAGTTATGCAGTGAACCGACAAGTTTGCCGACAACAGTGGGTAAGGTGGGATATGCTCCCAGGGAACAGATACAGATGGGTTTAGCTTATCCCAGTAGTGATTTTTATGCCCTAGGGGTGACGGTGTTGGTGCTGTTGACGGGGAAGGAACCGGGGGAGTTGTTCGATCCGCAAACCCTGAGTTGGAGCATCCCCAGTTCTGCTCTGAGTGCCCCGTTTACCCAGGTTTTGCAGCGCATGTTGACGGAACAACCGGGCGATCGCCCACAAAGTGCCGATCAAATTTTACAAGCTCTCAGTAGTGCAACCGTTCCCCCTCCCCTGTCTCAGTTGCAAACCCAATCTCTGAGTCCCCCATCTCCCCATCCCCCCATCTCCCCAGAACCAGATTCTTATACCAAAATCTGGATCATTGGGGCGATCGTGGCTTTGGTTGCTGGGATAACCTCTTGGATGGTGGTGAGTGCTTGGTTAAGTCAGGATAGGGTAGAAACGGTTAATCCTGGGGTAGAATCTCCCTTACCCTCTCCCTCTCCGTCTCCGTCTCCCTCTCCTTCTCTATCTCCATCCCCCTCTCCATCCCCTTCACCCTCTCCCTCTCCAACCCCGATCCAAACCCCTCAACCGCCTAGTTTACCCACGACTTATCAGGAACGGTTAACGGTTGAACCGGGGGAAGTGACGAGAGTAGAAGGATCGCTCAAAGCTGATGAAGTGCAATATTATCTGATTTCTGCCGAAGCTGGCGATCGCTTTTCGATGTTTATTTCTGGGGATGGAGTGTTAATGACGCTGATGACTCCCGAAGGAGAGGCGATCGACGATCGCGCCACAGATATTTCATTATGGGAAGGAGAGTTTCCCCTCTCTGGAGAATATGCCATTATCGTAACGCCCCTGCGAGGCTTACAGGAAACCGATTATCAACTAGATATTGAACAGTTGAATCTCCCTGTAGAACCGGAACCCACTCCAGAACCCACTCCAGAACCCACTCCAGAACCTGAACCCGAACCAGAAATCAACAGCCAAACCGTTCAGTTTGCACCGGGAACCACAGGCGTAGAAATCAACAGTCAGAGCGATCGCCAACAAATTCAGCGTTATTTAGTTAGAGTGAGAAAAGACCAGATCATGCAAGTCAAAGTCATTGAAGGCAATGTCAGCCTGGATATTCGCTATCCCACAGGAGAGCTAATCGAAGAAGCCTATGATGTCTTGTTCTGGGAATCTCAAATTCCCGAAAGCGGAGTTTATCAAATTGATGTTGTCCCTACCGAGTCCACTAACTTTAGCATCGATATTCAGGTCACCGATTGAATGGGGACTCTAGTGCGAAAAATGGTTTTCCTATGACCCATCACCCATGACCCATGACCGTGTTATCCTGATATCGGCATTTTTTACAACGGAATGAGAATCAAAAAGATCGCCCAAACTTTCGCTAACCTTTCCTTAATTCTCTTGATCTCCCTCGGATTGACCGAAATTATCTTTCGAGTCTATAACTATTTCCAACCCAGTTTCATCTTTCACGACAACTCTTATAATCGCTTTCGAGGAAAACCCTTAGCCCCAGAGTACAACTTCACCCTCAACTCTCAGGGATTCAAAGACGTAGAATTTCAAATTGAAAAAGACCCCGACACCTTCAGAATCTTGGGATTAGGAGACTCTTTTGCCTATGGTGTCGTTCCTTACGATTACAATTATTATACTCGCTTAGAAGAAAAACTCAAACAACGGGATTACCAGCTAGAAATCATAAATATGGGAATTCCTAACCTTTCCCCGAAAGATTATCTCGCTCTATTTGTCACTGAAGGATTAGCCTTAAATCCAGATCAAGTCATCCTCAGTTTTTTTATCGGCAATGATTTTGACGATTCCCAGCGCAGTATTTTTTCTTATTCTTATGTTTGCTCCTTTTTCAAATTTCTGATCGATCTTCAGAATAGCTATGAAGGCAAAGTCATTCATGGAAACCTCGATTATCAAGACGATCAACCGACGCTCACGGATGAAAAATATTTGCAAATCGAAATCGGCAGAAGTGATTTATTTTGGGTTGAAAATTCTGACTTAGAATCGCAAGTACAGGGAGCAATGGAGTATTTAAGAGCAATCCAAGAACTCTGCGATCGCCAAGATATCGATCTCTTAGTCATTCTGATTCCCGATGAGCTACAAGTTAACCCCAATTTGCAAGCAAAAGTGATCGATGCTCAACAGATGAACATAGAAGATTTTGACTTTAGCTTACCCAATCAATACCTACAAGAAGAACTAACGGAAGCAGAGATTGATTTTCTCGATTTGCTCCCTTACTTCAAAGGCTATTCAGAACTTGAACAACTCTACAAACCCAATGATAGCCACTGGAATATCGCTGGTAATGAACTAGCGGCGGAGCTAATTTTTCAATATTTACAACGGACACCGCAATAGCACTGAAGCTTAGTAGAGTGGGCAGTAGACTAGCTTGTTGCCGTTCTCTAGCGAGCAAGATGCTCGCATTCCTTACAAAGCAAGGGGGCGGGTTTACGGAATTATAGTCAATTGCAATAACAACGAGACATTTTACCCAGAACCGAGCGAAGGGCTATCTTCTTTCAACCTTACGATATACCGATAATTAGCAGCATGGTTGCCTTGAAGTTCCAACCTTCCGCCATGAAGTTGAGCCAGGCTTAAACTCAGCTCCAAGCGCAGAAACTGCATTTTCGTTTTTAAGCTGCTAGAAGTCTCTAGGGTAGGTTGGGCATTGCTTGAGTTTGAAGGAAAATCAGTCACATTATCAGATTCAGAAAACCATCTTTGAGGATCTGGGGTTTCTCTGCTAGGCTGAGAGGAACTCATTTTTTGCTTAAACCAGTGTTTAACTTCATCAGGGTTAGGAATACCTTCTCCCAACCAGGGATGGGTAATCCAAACGGAAAAGAGTAATTCATTTTGCTTATGAGAAGCATGAAGGCGAATCGTACTTTCTTCGGCAGCTCCTTCAATCACACTCGCTATCAAATGGTAAAGAATTTGTTGGACTAAAACTTTATCAACATGCCAGATGCGGATTCCGGGTTCAAGAGAGAGACGAATTTGTTGATTTTGACGTTCAGCTAAGGATTCTAAATGATTGGTGGCTTGCTGACAGAGCATTTCCACATCGACAGGTTTAATTTTGAGCGGTGGAGCGACTTCATCGAGAACGGCTAATTCTAAAATTTGATTGATCAAGGACAGTAAATTTTGGCCACTATTATAAATAATGGTCATGTATTCTTTCTGTTTTGGCGTTAGGGGGCCGTAGGTTTCCGTGTTGAGCATTTTGGCCATCCCTAGGACGGAGGTGAGGGGAGTACGCAGTTCTTGAGTGAGTTGATTGAGGAGTTTATTTTTACTGGCTAGGGCAGAATTGATTCCGGAGGGCGCTGGGGTAGGGTCTAAGGAGCGATTGCTGTGTGGGGAAACAGAAACGCCTACTAATCCAGTTTGGTTTGAGGGAATTTTGAGCATGTGGGCCCGTTCAAATTCACTCAAACTCCAACGAGCTGTCATTTCTAAATAGGAAATTTCTTGGGGGGTGAAGGTATGGGGTTGGAGGTCGAGGACAGCTAAGGCTCCGATGCAGTCGCCTTCAGAGATAATTAGGGGAATGCCGACATAGGAGCGAATGCCATATTCCTGATGGAGAAAGCTTTGACTGAGTTCGGGGTCATCGGCTAAATCGGGAATGAGCCATTTTTTACGGGTTTCAACAATTTGACGATTGAGGGAGTGTGGCAGAGGAAGGGAGCGTTGAGCGGCTAGGTCGTTCATTAGGCCGAGACGGGAGAGGCCAAAGGCGGCTTTGAGCCATTCTACTTCACGGTCTATAATGCCTAGAATGCAGATGGGAACTTGGAGATAATGGGCGACGGTTTGGGTGGCTTCTTCAAAGATGGGAACACTACTGTTGTCGAGTAAGCCCAATTGTTCTAAGAGGTTGAGTCGCTGTTGTTCTCGTTGTCGATCGCCACTTACAGCAAATCCGAATTGATTTTCACGCTCATCTATGGTCATATTTACGCAGATAGGGGGGAGGTTGAGGGACTAGGAGGGGTAACACGATCGTCATTCTCTCCAATTATACGGATCGTTGCGGTGGCTCTTCTGTGATATCGCTCAGTCTCATTGAGGATATTTCTGGGCCGCTAGGGCGATCGCCTGGGGTAAGATGCGGTGTTCTTGTACCTGAATTCTGGCATGGAGGGTTTCGGGAGTATCGTCCGGTAGCACGGGGACGGCAGCTTGCACTAAAATCGGCCCCGTATCCACCTCTAAATCCGCTAGATGTACGGTACATCCGGTGATTTTCACCCTGGCTTCTAAGGCATCTTCCACCCCACGAATTCCGCGAAAACTCGGTAATAAACTGGGATGAATATTAATGACACGGTTGGGGAACGCACTGAGCAGCACTGCCGTTACAATCCGCATCCATCCCGCCATAATCACCCATTCTACCCCCTGTTCTTTGAGGATTTCGACAATGGCGGCATCAAATTCTTGACGACGCTTTTTATAGTCTCGGTGGTTTATTAAGACGGCAGGAATTCCCCAGCGTTGAGCGCGAGCGGCCACTTTTGCTCCTGGGTTATTGTAGATGAGAACCTTAACATGGGCCTGGAGTTTCCCGGCCGCGATCGCCTCTAATAAGCTCTCAAAGTTACTGCCACTCCCCGATGCCAGCACCCCTAATTGCAGAGGTTGGGTAAACTGAGGGTAGCGATCGCACTCTGGAGAGATTAAACTCTGGTTCATGGCTGAAGATTCCATTCTGTCTGTCCCTGGGTCACCCGACAACACACTTGAATCAGTAGTTTAACATAGGTCGTCTCTCTGAAAACAGTCTACTGCCCCGGTTAGAGACCCTTTCTGAAAAAAACCTTAATCTTCACTGATTTTCAAAATTTCGTGGGTTAAATAGTCCTGTTTTGTGATTTCAAATCCCGCAAAAGAAGGAAGTAACAGAGAAGTACAATAAGAGAAGAAGGGGAATTGAAGACCAGAACTGGGTAAGAGGCGATCGCTCAACCTCGATCCATGCTGCTCTGATTCACTCATTATTCGGGAGTTTAGCCATACAGCGAGGTTACAATCATGCAAAGAACGATATCCCAACTCCAACAAGAGATTCAATCAGGAGAATCGGTGATCCAAGAAGGTATCCGGTATATTCAAGTCGCTTGCGTGCGCGTCACGTATCCACCAGACGAGCTACAGCTCTTTGAAGCCTATCAGATCCTCGATAACGGTGAGACCAGAGAACGACATCTGTCGGGAGTCTCCGAAAAACTCAAATCAGGCGAGAGAGCCATTCAAGCGGCAATACGGGGTATTCAGGAAGAGTTGGATTTAAAGCTCTCCGGCGATCGCTTTTTATCTCTAGGAACAGAATTATCCCAAAGGATATCGAAAGGTTATAATCTCCCCACTTGCTATACCTTACATAAGTTTTCTCTAGAATTGACCCAAGAAGAATTTCAGCCGTTGTATCCCATTTATATCTCCCAAGAATCCGATAAAACAACCGTCTTTAAGTGGATGGCAAGTACCCCTATTGTTATCAGCCCCGCTTCCCTCCGTCCAATCACGGCAACCGCTCGGAACAAAGGTTAATTTGGATCTCTTTTTATGTTATGCTCATGGACAAGCCAAAAATAAGGTTTAACAATCCGAGTGCCCGTTTCATACCTAATCTTTGATTTTGACGGTACATTAGCCCAATCTTTAGATACGGTCGTGGACATTAGCAACCGTCTCGCTCCTGAATTTGGTTATCAATCGAGTTCTCCTGAAGAACTTGACCGCTTCAGAACCTACCGCACTCAAGACACCCTCAAAAAATTGGGGGTTTCCTGGTATAAACTCCCTTTTTTGATGCTACGGCTCAGAAAAGAAATGAATAAGGTTATTCATACGCTCAACTTAGTGGAAGGAATGGCTGAAGTCTTACAAACCCTGAAGAATAAAGGTTGTAGCTTGGGGATCATCACCTCGAATGACCGCAAGAATGTCAAAATTTTCTTGGAAAATCACCAGTTGGCACAAACCTTTGACTTTATCGAATCGGAATTAAATCTATTCGGTAAAGGGCGAGTGATTAAAAAGATGATGAGAAAACAAGGATGGTCTCCCCAACAGGTATACTATGTGGGGGATGAAGTGCGCGATATTGAAGCAGCTCAGAAAATAGGAGTGAACGCGATCGCCGTGAGCTGGGGCTTCCAATTTCCAGAGGTGCTATGCCAATATCATCCCGATTTTTTGCTATCAGAACCGAGGGAGTTAATTACAGTGGTTGAATCGATCGACCTTGAGGAAGGGAGATAAGCAAGTTGCCCTTAAGATAACCATCCTTTAGAATAAAAGGTTGAGAAAACGTAACTTATTCAATCCCTAAACCGGATCATGGCAGGACATAGTAAATGGGCAAATATCAAGCGTCAGAAAGCCAGGGTAGATGCCAAAAGAGGACAGGTATTTACGAAAGTATCGCGAGAAATTATTGTAGCGGCTCGCAGTGGCTCCGATCCGGCAGGGAATTTTCAACTGCGGACGGCCATTGAGAAGGCAAAGGCAGCCGGAATTCCCAATGATAATATAGAACGGGCGATCGCCAAAGGAGCCGGCACTTGGGAAGCCGATAATAACCAATATGAGTTTATCCGGTATGAGGGATACGGGCCCGGTGGAGTCGCTATCCTGATCGAAGCCCTCACCGATAATCGTAACCGTACCGCCGCCGATGTGCGGGAAGCCTTTAATAAAAATGGCGGAAACTTAGGGGAAACCGGATGTGTAAGTTGGATGTTTGCCCAAAAAGGAGTCGTGCGACTCACGGGTAAAGTAGACGAGGATCGGTTATTAGAAGTCTCCGTAGAAGCAGGAGCAGAAACCTATGACTGGGTGGACGATCCCGATGATGAGGCAACCGCAGAAGTGTTTACTGAAGTCGGAAATTTGCAAAACTTGACCCAAACCCTACAAGAAGCAAACTTAGAGATAGTCACCTCAGAGTTGCGCTGGATACCGAATATGACGGTAGAGGTGAAAGAAGAAGACTTAGCGCGATCGCTGCTTAAATTATTAGACGCTCTCGAAGAGTTAGACGATATTCAAAATGTAACCCCCAACTTTGAAATGAGCGATCAATTCATGTCTTTAAGTGTCGTTTAGCAATCATGAATCCATCCTCCATTGCCATCACCATTAAACTCTTTGCCGTTTATCAAGAAGTCTATGGTGTCCCCGAACTCTCCTGGGAATTCCCCCCCCAAACCCCCGTGTCTGCCATACTCCATCGCATGATTGCCGAACATCCCCACTTAGCTCCATGGCAACCCCTCACCCGGTTTGGGGTAAATTTGCAGTTTGTAGAGGCCGATCGCATCTTGCAATCTGGCGATGAAGTGGTCTTAATTCCTCCTGTTAGTGGAGGATGAGCGATCGAAGGATTATAAGGGTTATATAGTATAACTTAAAACCCTAAAATCCTGGAGAAATTTGTGGCAATTGCTCAAGTTCCAGTTGAGTGACTAAACTCATAGGCATGGGGTCTTGACTAATAGATTGGATATAGGCAGGAGTTAAATAGGGTTTGTATTCTGGATTTTGAGCGACATAAGTTTGGAAAAAGGCTAATCCTAATTCTAGGGTATAGAGACGGGCTAAATCTGGATCTTCACCAATGACCAAGCTAGGTAAAGCAAGGTCATCTTCACCGGATTGTAAAGTAGAAAAATGGGTTCCTCCTTCCTGTAAGACGAGATATTTTTCTGGGCTATGGGTTAGCCAAACAAAGGGTAAAATCTGTTCGGGGAATGAAGGAGCAATCGTGTCTTTGCTCCCAGCAACAATCATGGCCGGAATGTTAACCTTATTGAGACTCGATTCTCCTAAAACCCGGCTACTGATGGGATTAATAGCAATGATAGATTGAATGCGGGAGTCCTGAAGATTGAGGGTGCGATCGCCGTCCCCTAGCTCTAGAGCGCGACATTGGAGCAGCAGGGAAACGTTCCAGGAAGGACTTCCAGGATTACAATCTTCTTGTAATTGGTCAAAGTTAATCTCAGCTCCGGCGAGAGCTAACACGGTATAACCCCCAAAAGATTGCCCGATCGCCCCCACTCGATCCAAATTCACCCGTCCTTCCAGAGGGCCACCCGGTTGGATTTGGCGGCTCAGTTCATCGAGCATAAAAGTAATATCGAGGGGACGGTTAATAAACTCGCTCGGTTCTGCCACTTCATTCGCTTTTCCTTGCAGCATCGCTTCCCGTTGGCGATCGCTACTTTCCAAATGCTCAGGAACCGCCACCGCAAACCCCCTGGAGGCTAAATGAGTCGCTAAATAGACAAACGTTTCTCGATTCGAGCCTAACCCATGAGAAATCACCACCAAAGGAGCGGGTTGATCCGAAGGGTTAGGAAGATACAGATCCACCGGATAAGTGCGATTTCGCTCCCGATCTTGGAGCATAAACGAGCTTTTTTTCCAGGGAAAATAACCCGGAGTAAATAAATCAGGCAGTTCAGAAACCGGAATTTCTCCTTCCGGAACAGAAAAAGGAAACGCCGAATTCCATTGAATTCCTTCCGGTACAGTTGCCACTTGAGATTGAAAAGCAACCTCGATCGCCGACTGTTGAGTAACCACCTCATGAGCTTCATGGGTTTGGCGCACTAAGGTATACAAATCCAGGGCAATATCCAGAGCCGATCCTAAATCTATGCGTAATCCTTGGGTGGGAAATTTTTTCATAATATTCAGCAACGTCATCCCCTCCGGTTCCGCCGCCGCTAAAATTAAAGCCGCTCGAATAGCATAAAATCCCTGTTGTCGTCCTCCCGTTTTCACCACTCGTCCCAGGCGCTGTAATAATACTTCTCCTTGGGGAGAATACAGAAATTGTGCAATGCCTAAAGGCGTGACATCAATCGGTTTTTCAAGACTCTCTTTAAACCGGTTCAGTTGGGCCTCATTCAGATAGCGGGTATAGGCTGATAACTTCGGGCTGATTTTTCCTTCGTTGACAAAGTTTTCTAAGTCTCGTACCGGAATAGAGCGCTCGACTAAAGAAAAGGAAACATAGACTCGTTCGGCTGCCCAAACCGGTTGTAGGGGAAGGGAAAAACCGGCAAGCATCGCCACTGCCATCAGCCATTGCCATTGAAAATACCGTTGTAAGACCATCGATCTCACCTCTCACACCATCTTCTAGGGTAACTTAAGAAGCGGGCAAGATGCCCACATTCCTAGAAGAAAACCATTCAACCCATGAGAAAAAAGGAGCGATCGCCTATCGCTCCCTTCGATCTTATTCAGTTTACACACAGTAGGCATTAGATGATGCCAACTCCTTTGCCTCGGTTATCGTCTTTCATCGACAATTTCCCGTCTTCATCCGTTTCTTTCACCTCTTGATAGGTTCCCTGACGTTGGGATTCTAACTGTGCATCTTTATGATCTAGATCTCCGGGAGTTTCCACATACATTTGTGGCTCAACCGCAAAGTTATTCAACTTCCCTTCCCGATCCATGGTATATCCGCCTGTGGTATCGATGCCTCCGTCAGCATCAGGGGTTTGTTTAAAGTTTTCCCCTTCTCGTTCCTGACGACTAGCGGTTTCCGTCGGGGGAATGGCGCGATCGTATTGGGGTTCAAAGCGGTTTTTGGCAGTTTCTTGATTATTAATCGTAGACATAGATTGTATTCTCCAATTCAACAAATTTAACCCGAATAATTGAGAGATAGATCGGTTTTAGCGATCGATATCGGGAACAATATCCGGACGGTCTTTATCCTTCCAGCCGACTAAGCGAGTGGAGTTATACCAAGCGATCGATCCTAAGATGACGGCCGCTAAAAAGCCTCCAGCATAGACAAGTAGTACCGATAAAGGAATGGATAAACTATTAGAGCTGGCTTGAATTTCTGAGAGTACAAACATAAGTTAGTTAAGTTGACCTCTGTTCTTAACGTCATCTACAGACTATCAAGATCGAGTAAGATTACTCATCCTTCACCCGATAGAGATCCCCTCTACCGATGGAAAGATTACCTTTGTGTGTCTTTCGGTAGAGGGGAGGCCTTTAACCGACTAAACCGGAGCGGAGAGCGCGAACAGCCGCTTGAGTGCGGTCATCGACACAGAGTTTATAAAGGATGTTGCGAACATGGGTTTTAACGGTTCCCACCGTAATATAGAGTTGTTCGGCGATCGCCGCATTATTGCATCCAGCCACAATTAATTCTAAAACTTCCAGCTCGCGATCGGTCAGGGGTTCCGACTCTAGCACCTGTCGATATTCGGGATCGACTGACCGAATTGTGGTTTGTTCTGACTCCTCTGAATCAGGAGCAACGGAACGAGGTTTTTGTACCTGATGCAGAACAATACGGGCGATCGCCGGATCGATCCAAGAATTCCCCTCATAGGTGGTCGCAATCGCCTCTAGCAACTGCTCAATACTGGCATCTTTCAAGCTATAGGAATCTGCACCGGCTGCAAACGCCGCTAACACCGTATCTCGATCGTCATGCATCGTCAAAATCAAAACCTTAATCGGCGCTAGAGACGCAAACTCTTCGGACTCTCGGATGTGTTGCATTAATTCAATGCCATCATAATCTGGCAGGCCAATATCAATTAATGCCACATCAGGAGCCGTTTCTTTCAGCACCTCTAATCCCTGCTTGCCATTGGCCGCTTCACCGACCATTTCAATCATTTCCTGTTGTTTCAGAGCCGTACCCAGCCCCATACGAGTCAGATCGTGGTCTTCAATTAATACAACACGGATAACGCTCATGGTAGTCTAGACTCCGAATCAAAAAAAACTGGGCGATCCCCTTGACCAGTCACCTCAACCCTATTGATCTTGGTTACTATCATGGCAACTGATCCCACTGCAAACCGCCGCCCTGCTCGAATTTTAGCGGTTGATGATGCTCCCGACAACTTAATGTTAATTGAGAATATTTTGGGCGAAGAAGGATACGAAATTAATTGTCAATCCGATAGTCAACAAGCGCTTCAAGAATTGGAGCAGTTTGTTCCCGATTTAATTTTACTCGATGTGGTTATGCCGGACTTAGATGGGTATGCATTTACGCGGCGCATTCGGGACAACCCCTATTTACCCTTTATCCCCATTTTATTGATTACCGCCCACGATCAATCGAGCGTCGTCGAAGGGTTAGATGCTGGAGCGGATGATTTTATTCGCAAACCGGTTAATGTGAATGAACTCTTAGCACGGGTGCGATCGCTCTTACGCCTCAAACAAACCTTAGATGAACGGGAAGATTTCGTTTCCCGTCTCACCCATGATTTACGAACTCCCTTAGTGGCAGCCGATCGCATGTTTTCCCTGTTTCGGCAAGATACCTTTGGCCCCTTAACCCCGGAGATGGAAGAAGCCTTATCTACCATGCAGCGCAGTAACCAAAATTTGCTCAATATGGTTAATACGTTGCTTGAAGTGTATCGCTATGCAGGAGGTAGAAAATCCTTAACCTTTTCTAAGTTTGATTATGGGAAATTAGTGCAAGAAGTTGTTGATGAACTGAGTCCCTTGGCTGAAGAGAAAGGCTTGCAATTAAACTTTCACACCCTCGATGGCGCTCCTATTCCCCATCCCTTTCAAGCGATGGGCGATCCCTTAGAATTGCGTCGAGTGGTGATTAACCTAGTGGGAAATGCGATTAAATTTACTCAACAAGGTTCAATTGATATTCGCCTAGAATTAATTCGTTCTTCGGAAGAAAAGATGATTCGCTTACAAGTCCAGGATACCGGCAACGGAATTATTCCTGAAGAACAAAGCCGAATTTTTGAACGATTTCGGCAAAGTAAATCCTGGGCGATCGCCGGTAAATCCAAACGGTTAAGTAGCGGTTTAGGTTTGTATCTCAGTCGCCGCATTGTTGAAGCCCATCACGGAACCCTTACCCTAGAATCTGAACCAGGAAAAGGCAGTATTTTTACGGTTGACATTCCCCAGAAGATGAGCAGGCCGTCTTCTCATTTTTGAGCCTGAGCTGTGCCTGGGGATGCAGCACTTTTGGAGGTTTATTACCCATTACCCCGCGAAGCATGGTAATGTTGCCCAATAAATTGATCGAGTTCCACTAACTTTTCTTTCAAAAGAGTCAGGGTATCTTCACATTGTCTCTTGTTCTGGGCCTGAGCGCCAGCTTCTAGATCGGTGGCGACTTGATGAACGGCGATCGCCCCGACATTGGCACTCGATCCCTTTAACCGATGAGCGGTGATCTCAATCACGGGCCAGTTTTGATTGTCCAATTCAGTCACAAGTTTATGTTGATCTTGATGAGCCATGGCCAAAACTTTCTGGAGTAAACGTCTTTGAAAGCGTCTATTGCGACGAGAAATAGAGTTTAAGCGCTGAAAATCTAACAAGTTGATAGCAAAATCAGGGACTCGGTAGGAATCGATCGGCTCACTATAATCGCTATAATCGCTGGTGGGGGAGCGATTGATCGGGGAGTTTCTTGATATCTCTGCACGGCAGGACGAGATAGAGTCAGGTGGAATCATGGTGTAGACAATAACCAAAAAACAGGTCAATCAAAACAATTCGCTTTGAGTCTAACAGCATTCTTACTTATCTTCCTCTGTCTGCGGGTAGAGAGAAGTCAACCCATAGGTAGAGACATTCCTCTCAGTTAATCTAGCTACAGATAGATGTGTACAGCCCTTAGATTTGTTTAAATGGGATACAGAAGCGATTTAGGAAAACAAACACAAACATTATGGCTACTCAAACCCCTAACCCAACCACTCAATCTCATGAATCTAGAAAAGAATATCAAGAGAAGATTAACGCGCAATTAAATCGTTTAAATGCGAAAATTGATGAATTTGAGGCGAAAGCCAAACAAGCTCAGTCTGAGGCTTCAGTCGAATACCATAATACATTAGAAGAGTTGTATGCCAAGCGAGATGCAGCGAAACTCAAACTTGATGAATTATCGAATGCCAGTGAAGATGCTTGGTCAGAGTTAAGATCGGGATTCGAGAGTGCTTGGCAAAACTTAACTGAATCCGTCAACAAGGCGGTCAAAAAGTTTGAATAGATTCGTTTAATTCTGGTTGAGTAGGGGTGAAAGATTTTTCGCCCCTATTTTTTTGACCCTACTGTTGTCAATCGATTTAATTTTCGGTCAACACCTCTTCAAAATCGAAATCGGGAGCCGCTAAGACATAAACCAACGTGGGCAGATTAGCGGTTTTATCATGCAAGGTTTCATAATAGTGGGTATATTGGTGAGGCGGAATTAAATCCGGTTTTGCCAATCCCAAGAAGATTAAGTCAGCATTTTGGGAGCTTTCGTGGAGAATATCTTCAAATAAACGGCCTTCAGATACAATCACTTGGGCGATCGCCCCCAAACGCAATTGACCCATAAACTGTTCCAGATTCAGCCGGGCTGATTCGGCCGCCGCTTCATCCGTCACAATAATTTTGACAAAAATTTGCGCCTGATGCCAATCGATATCGGTACGCAACAGATAAGCCAACAACAGCATTAATCCGCCATTCGCCTGCATTCCCCGCCACCAAATATCAATCCGCCGCCGCCTGCCAAACCCCCGTTCTGCATTTTCCCGAAACACAATGATACTGCGCTTGGCTTGGTGTAATTGGGCAATCATTTGACAATATTGATCCCGTCGTTCAGGTGATTCACTATCGCCTAATAACACCGTATTGGGAACTAACGGCCCTAAGCCATAGGTTTCCACCAAGCGCACAGCCCCCTCAAAGGGATCGGGAGCCGTAATCACCCGTACCAAGGCTTGTACCCCTCGTTTTTCCACATATTCGCGAATCGTAATCTCTAATTCTCCTTGCTGGGAGAGATCCCGATAGCCCTCTGGAAGCACGCTAGAAATAGTAATTAACCCTCGGTTATGGGTCAGGCTATCAGCCAACTCAATCAGGGGCCAGCGTTTGCGGGGAATTCCCGATAAGACTAATAAATGGGGCCGCCAGTTTTTGGGATCTTCGGCATGATCGAGTTGCAGGAGTCCCTCGCGCAGAATGGCCATCCAAAGGCCCCGCCGAGTATCTCCCCAAGTGGCTTCGAGTTCTCGCCGTTGTAACCAGAGGAAAATGCCCAAAACGATGATCGCCGCCATTACAGTCGCTAGAGCATCAATGAGGAACATAACCGCTAAACAGCCGATCGCCCCCAAAATAGAGAGATACCAGGGAACCCGAAAGGCGGGGCGATAGGAGGGACTTTGCAAAAAGGCTTCGATACCCGCCGCAATATTGAGAACCATGTAGGTGGTGAGGAAAAACATGGTCAGAATGGGAGCGATCAGATCCAATTCGCCTAAACAGACTAAGGCGACGGCTAACCCCAAGGTAATTATGGTTCCGATCCGGGGTTCATCTTCTGGGCCGCTTCCCGTTCCCAAAAAGCTCAACCAGTCGGGAAGTACCCCATCTCTGGCTAAGGCTTGCAAGACTCTAGGAGCGCCTAAAATACTGCCCAAGGCACTTGATAGGGTGGCTCCCCAAACCCCTAACAAGATGGCTGGCCCCCACCAAGCCATCTGTTGCATAATCAGAGGATCGGCAATTAAACTGGCTGCATCCGATCGCAGGGACAAGATTACCGGCAAAATCATATAGATCACATATCCGGTGGCCACGGCTGCTAGAGTGCCATCGGGAATGGAGCGAACTGGGTTTTTCAGGTCTCCGGACATGCTCACCCCGGACATGATCCCGGTAACTGCGGGGAAGAAGACGGCAAAGACAGTCCAGAAGGGGGCGCTACTATCTGGAGGCGCTCCGAACCATCCCATAGGCGTGACATCAGGCAGTCCTGAACCCCAGGCAAAAGAGGCCAGGGAGAGTAAAATTGCCGCCATAATGAAATACTGGGCTTTAATGGCCACACTGGCGGAGGTGAGGGCTACCACTCCCACCAAAATTGTGGTGATAATCCCTACATAAAGCTGATTGAGGGCGGGAAAGGTTTTGGCGACGCTTTCGGCAAAACCGATGGTATAGAGGGCAATCGAAAGACTCTGGGCAAAATATAAGGGAATGCCCACGGCTCCTCCGGTTTCAATGCCCAGGGAGCGACTAATCATATAGTATGCGCCACCTGTGCGGACGACGCGATCGGTGGAGATGGCAGAGATCGATAGGGCTGTGAGGAAGGTAATGGAGGTAGATAGGGTAACGATCGCCAGGGTAGAAAATAGCCCCACACTGCCCACCACCCATCCAAACCGGAGATACATGATCACTCCTAGGATAGTCAAAATCGAAGGGGTGTAGACTCCACCAAAGGTTCCCAAGCCCGTTTTTACTGGCTCTTCTGAGGCAGATATCTGTGGCACTTCGGCACTTGAGCTGGTTTTTTTCATAGAAATTAGGGTAATGGGTAATGGGGAATGGGGAATTAATTGGCTCTCTCCCTAATTAATCGATTCCAGAAGCCGATCTTGGGGGAGGAAGGAGCGATCGCTAGAAATCGGTGCTACGGGTTCGGTGAGGGTAAACTTGCCGCTATTAATCCAGTTTTTCAGGGCGATCGCCACTTGGCGCGATCGCTGGAGACTGGCTAAGGGAGCGGTGCGTACCGGTGTCCCTTCGATGGTAATTTTACCGCTTTTGAGTTGGGCATAGCTGACTAGCCCAAAAGTGGGGCGGTTGCGTCGGGGAATGGAGAAATCCACAATGGGAGCTACCAGGTTTTGGTCTTGCACGGCGCAGCATTTAACCACTTCTTCATTCAATACGGGAAAGGGAATTCCCACGCCTAACATTAGGGAGGGGCCATAATTTTTGAAGTAACAGCCTCTGACCCATTCTCGGCTCATCTGTTTTGCATCTCCGATCAGGGAGAGGGTGGCAGCCGGGCCGATGGGGGTACGGTTCGGAAGGCGTTTTTGTAGGGGAAAGTGTTGGGTTCCTTCCCAGGTAATATAGCCGATCGCTCCGCCTATAAATATCCTTGTACCAATGCCAATCCAGTTTAAGTCCGGGTCATTGAGCAGGGGAGAGAGGGCCCCGGTATTGGCATATACGGCATTACCGAGACGGGGCAGTAGGGGCCCTAGGTAGGTATAGAGGGTGCGATCGCCCCCATTGACTCCGACGATAAAGTTTTGGTAGAGATTGCGAGGATTATAAAGATAAAATTGATTAATGCTTTCCTTGCTAATGGTCGTTTCAAAGGATTCTCTAGGGTAGCAATCTGTACCTTGTCCCAGGGCCCGTAGGGGTAAGGATTTTCCGGCAATTAAGTCTTCGATGACCTGGCCACCCCCCCGATCTTTGAGGGGTTCTCCTTCTCGTGCTTCTGCCATTTGAGTTGCGCCTAAATAGAGGTCTACGGCTCCAAATCCAGAGTAGGCAGGCACACTATCAATCCAACATTGACGAATTTTCATGGGGGGATCGGTTTGTCCCAGGTTGATGATGGCTCCGGAAGATTCCATGGTCTCAAAGGTTCCGGTGGTAATCACATCGACCTGTTGGGCGACTTCAGAAACCGTACTTTCTGCCACCCTAGCTTTCAGTTCTTCTACGGTAACAACCACCGCTTCTTGGCGGCGAATTTTATCATTGATTTCGGCAACGGTACGCATGATCAAGAGATATCCAGAATCGCGATCGAGGGGGCATACTGGGTAGAGAGGGGAGGTGCAGGAACCATTTCCCCTCGGAAATCTAGCAGTTGTACCAGAATCAGATAGGCGATCGCCAAAAGTAAGGAAATGGCTCCCGTGAGAATCGCCACAAATTTAGAACGGTTCATAAGGATAGAAGGGGAAGAGGGTAGGCAAGCTATGAAAATGATATAACATAACCTTTCAACCCTTGCAGATAAAACCTCACGAGATAAATTATTCAGAGAGGATCGTTAATAATGGACAAGAACCCTCTTGTGAGCTAGAGGAACACCAGGTTGGATGAGACCGATGAGTAATGTATCCCCCTATTGGATGTGGGTAAGAGTGAATGCGTTTGGTACAGGGCAACGGATTGAAGACCGAGTAGCCCAGGATTTTTTTCAGGATCGGTTTTCGGCACTCCTATCCCAAACTCCTTTTCCGCACCCACAGATCCAACAGCAACTCCAACAATGGAATCGGGCTTCAGACCCGTCTGTAAGCCCTGCCGAGCGCTGTTTGCGCTGTTTTATTTCTAATCAGATCAAACAGATTTGTGTGGACTTAGAGCAGCGTTTTGGGGCGACTCATGATTTTACCCATCAGGAACTGTTGCCGTTTGTTCTCTCTGAGTCTCCGAGTCCGGTTGCCCATGGCTCTCATCCGGGGTTGGTCGATCGCATTTTAGAAACGTTTGACCCCAGTAAAAGCACCCTTTCGGCTTGGAGTTCGAGGTTGTTTAAGAGCGATCGCCTAGTGAAGCGTTTTTTGCTCGATCATGGCATTGAACAGGTGACGGATTGGTTAATTCTCAACCGCACGTCGTTAGGGAAACTGACGGCAGTTTTGCAGCAACAACAGGCAACCCAGAGGGAGATCGAAGAAGCGACGGAGCTGTTAGAGCAGTATCACCAAGTGTATCGCCAAGACTTGTTAAAACAGCGCTCTGAGGGGACTAAGCGCCGGTTTCCAGAGCCAACAGACGCTCAATTGGAGGAAATTGCGGCTGCGGTAAACGGTTCCCCCCAAACCGTCTTAAAGCAGCTCAAATATTTGGCGGGAGTGATGCGGGTGGCGCGTATTCAAGCTAGGGGGGGGACTTTACCGCCTTCTGTGCAACCGCCAGCCATAGACTTGACTCCTGCGGACGATCCTCCAGAGCAGTCGGAATTTCTCGATCGCTATTATCAAGAATTCCAAGAAGCTTTGCAAGGGGCGATCGCTAAAGTGATTAATACTCGTTTACAAAGCTATGAAACGGGGACAACTGCAAAACAAAAGCTCAAAGCTGAACAAAAACAAGCGCTCTTTCTGAAAGGGTTGCATTTATTCCACTGTCAGGGAATATCCATGGGTGAGATTGCTCAACAATTGGAGTTAGGAGATCAACCCAGAGTGAGTCGCCTGCTTCAGCTTAAACGACTGCGAGCGGATATTGGTCGATGGACATTACAGTTACTGGGCGATCGGGTTTTCAACCTCGCTCAAGCCTATGTCGATCCCGAACAATTGTCTCAAGTAGCAGCTAAAATTTACGCCATTTTAGATGAAGAAGTGCAATCGACTTTAGAGGAAGCCATCCGCGAAGCCAGTTGTAACCAGCGTCCTGCGGTTCCCAGTCAACTTACCCAGTCTATTTGTCATTATGTTAAAACTCAACTGGAGTGAACTATGACCAACTCTACTCTTTCTCCCCTGGAATTTTCTGAGGATTGGGTTGAACTTTCCCCAACTTTAGAATCGTTTGGGTTCGCGGAAGCGGACTATAAAGCGGCTGCACCGTTTGCCGATCGCTGGTCAGATTATACTCAGGCTTTGGCGATTTTAGGATTGTATGGTTGGTTGGGCGATCGCGAACCCACCTTAATCTTAGATCCCGATCCGTTATCTGTGCTGAATCCCCTCTATAGTCAGCATCTCAACGCCATCTTTCATCTAACCGTTAATGGGTTTCAGGTCTGTATTTTGCCCACTTTATCCTGGAGCGAGGATGAAATTGCTGTTCCCAGGGTGGGGGTTGAGTTATCGGAATTCACGGATCAACTGTATATTGTTGTGAGCTTAGATGAGGATTTAGAGGCGATCGCCATTCGCGGATTTCTCAACTTCCCCGAACTTGCTGCCCTAACTGCTCAAATTACCCCCAGTCCAGATTGGAATTATTATCTAAACATTGACCAATTCCATACCCATCCCGATGACCTCCTCTTAACCCTACACTGTTTAAATCCAGAAGCCATTAAAACTCCAGAAAAAACTCTAGATCATTCTGCTTTACAACCCTATCAACAGAGCTTACAAGAGCATCTTCCTCAAGTTAAACATCGTCCCCTCTGGCAAATTTTAACCTGGGAAGAAAGCAGAGCGCTCTGGCTCCACCCCGAATTACTGCAATGGTTAGACCCCAAACCGGAAGAACAACCAGAAACCCTAAACAACCATCTCGGTGACCTTCTCAACCTGCTCATCCAGCCCGCCATTGATGTCACCCAATGGCTGCAAAATGAAGCCAAAGAGCTACAAAACTCCCTGCATGAGGGGGGATGGCAACTCATTCCCGCCAGCGCCTTCCGTCGCCATTTACCCCTCTCTCCAGCCACAGATTTAAGCACCTTGCTCACCCAGATTTATCAAGAAACCGGCGTGAGTGTGCCCTCAGATGCTGGTCGTGCTTATCAGGATTTAAACGTAGGGTTAGGGGTCAGGCTCTATGCCCTGACCTGGTGTTTATCCTACGAAGATAGCTGGACATTATTATTAATTTTAGGCAGCAGTTCCGGACAATCCTTAAACTCCGATCTCGGTTGGCGAATTAGCGATCAAACCGGTATTTTAGTCGAAGAGAAGATGAATCTTGATTCTTCCAGCGCTTATCTGTTTACCCAAGTGATTGGAACCTATGACGAGAAATTTGTGGTAACCTTATTCTCATCCCTAGGAACAGCGATTAGCTTGCCTCCCTTTTCCTTCCCTTGGGGAAAAGTCTCCCTAGATCACCCCTGTTAGTCATCAGTCACGCCATGGATATAGGGCATGAAGCTCAAGAGCCTTAAGATCGGATGGATCAGCATCTGCGTTGGAGCCATGTTAATGAGTTGTACGACTGGCACTGATGGCGATCGCGCCTCATCTTCCCAGAGTACCATCAAAATTGGCGGATCTTCCGAAGCCTATCCCATTTTAGAACTATTGGCAGACACTTACGATCAACAGCAAGAGAATGTAGAAATTCTCTTTATGCCCAGTAGCCAAAGTAGTGGCGGACTCAGTGGCGTGCGAGATCAGGTGATTGATATCGGAGCAATTAGTAGACCTCTAACCCCCGCAGAACACACAGAAACCCTTCAGTATATGCCTTTGGTTCGCAATCCCTTAGTCCTGATTGTCAATCAACAGGTAAAAGACCTTAATAACTTAAGCAGTGATGCCATTAAAAAAATCTATAGTGGTGTGATTACCAATTGGCAACAATTAGGCAGTGTAGATGGCGAAATTGTAATTATCGATATCCCAGAAGATGAAACCGACAAACAACTCTTACGAGAACATTATTTAGGACAAGACCTCAAAATTACTCCCCAAGCCATCTTATTTGAAGAAGATGAGAAAGTTTTAGAAGGAGTTGCAATCACACCTTACAGTATTGGGGTCATTGCCCAATCCCAAAAACTGAAAGAATTTCCCGTAACCCCTCTCACTCTAGATCGGATTGCTCCCACTGTAGATAATATTCAGAATGGCAACTACAAAATGATTCAAATGATTGGACTTGTTTTTGCAGATCGACCCCAACCCGCAACCGAAGACTTTATTAAGTTTATATCCACTCCCGAAGCTCAAGAAATACTGAAAGCAAATGGGTATGTGTTTTTTAGCTCTGAATCTCAATCCCCATAGGAAATTGTGCAGGAGAAAATAACATAGGAGCGTTTAAGTATAAAAGTGTATATGGCCTATAGAAGAGAAAGACCAGTAGCGCTATACTGATAACTATAGTTACCCTCCAACCTCCCAACTCCCCTTTTTGTAATGATTTCTAGTGAAAACCCCTCTAATTTTTGGAAGACAACGTTACTGTTTAGGACGTACTCAAAGTTACCGTTACAGCAAAAAATTAGTGTTCCATTTGTTTGTCTCTTCCTAGGATTATGGTTTTTGGGGACAATTGGTATTGGTTATTACTTTTTAAACCATTTAGAAAAAAGGCAACTGGCAGAACTGCAAAGTGTAGCAGCATTGATTCTACAGCAATTCCAAAATGAAACTGAAAAATTGCGTTTAAATGCAAAACTGACTGTTGAATCCGAAAAAGTTCGTCAAGGAGTAGAAGATGCTAACCCAACCATATTACTACAACATTTATTACCCTTAAAGCTTTTGTTGGAACTGGATTTAGTGCAAGTCATTGATGTTGAAAGAAAATTATTAGTTGACTTAAAACTTAATAGTCTTAGTGACTCTCAAATCAACCATGAAATGACTATTTCACAGGTTATGAATGGAGTGAGCCTATCCACAATAATTAATGCAGAAAACGAAAACAATAACGATCCATCCATCTTAATTAGCACTGCCGCGATTAAATCTAATCAAGGAATAATTGGTGGAGTCATTATTGGTCGTGTTGTTAATCATAACTTTTTACATGGTTTGACTGAACACATTGATGAATCCATAGTTGTCTTTCAAAACAATGAAATTATTGCTTCTAGTTTACGAGAAGCTGAAAATTTTGTGTGGCTACCTCCTTCAGAAAACTCCGTAAATAATTTTCATAAGTCGATGGTAAAAATTGGCGATCGCTCTTACCTCGGAAGAACAGTTCCTATCTCAGGAATTTATCAGTCTCAATTACAATTAGTCATTCTTGCTCCTCTAGATTCTCTAGAAAAAGCTAAACGAAATTTTTTAATTGGACTGGTTGTGTTTTGTTTGGTGGGATCGCTGATTGCCATACTTGTGGGTTCTTTAGTGTCTGGCTTAATTGCTATGCGGATTCGCTCAGTCACTAAAGCCACGGAAAAATTAGCAAATGATGATTTATGGGTTAAGTTGCCTGTGCTTTATAATGATGAGTTAGACCGGTTGTCTAAATCGTTTAATCGTATGGCCAAAAAGTTAAAAAATAGGGATGAGGCATTAAAGATAAAAGTAGAAGAGTTGGAAGAAACATTACAAAAGCTTTACTTAACTGAATCTCAACTGATTCAGTCGGAAAAAATGTCGAGCTTAGGGCAAATGGTAGCGGGTATTGCTCATGAATTTAACAATCCCGTGAATTTTATTTATGCAAATATTGAACCGGCTATTCATTATGTAGACGATCTGTTATACTTAATCGATCTTTATCAAAAAGAATATCCGTATCCAAGTGAGAATATTAATCAGGCTCTATCGGATATAGATTTTGATTTTTTGGTTGGAGATTTTCAGCATTTATTGAATTCAATGAAAGCGGGAGCAGAACGCATTAGTTCAATTGTTCGAGGTTTACGCACATTCTCTCGCTTGGATGAAACGGGAATTAAAAAAGTTGATCTTCATGAAAATATAGAATCGACGTTGTTAATTGTGCAACATAAAATCCAAGAAGATGTTAATATGGGAATTGTTTCAAAAAGAAAAATCAGTCTACTTAAAGACTATGGAGAGTTGCCCAAAGTTACTTGCGATCCCAGTCAATTAAATCAGGTTTTTTTATATTTGATCAATAATGCCATTGATGCGTTACAGGAGTTGAGAACGGATATAGAAAGCTCCAAACTGCCGCAAATTGTCTTAAAAACAGAATGGGGCGATCGCTCTTCAGTCAAAATTACGATTGCGGATAATGGGTGTGGCATGAGTGAGGAGGTTCAAAATAAGATATTCGATCCCTTTTTTACGACTAAGCCAGTAGGGAGTGGAACCGGCTTGGGCTTGTCGATCAGTTATTCTATCATTGTGGATCGCTGTGGAGGAAAATTGAGGTGTCATTCTATTCCAGGAGAGGGAACTGAGTTTATCATTGAGCTGCCGGTAGAGGGAAGCGGAGGAAGTAATGAGTAATTCAGTATGAAAAGTGCTGTATATTGAATGTCAAGTCAAATGGTGTTGTGCCTATGTTATTAGAAGAGCTGAAGGAACAAGCCTGTAAATTGTCTGTAGGCGATCGCATTGCCCTGATTAATGCTGTGGTACAATCCCTACAAGAAACTGAACCCAATTACAACTGGCAATATCTAGTCAGTCGTCCCCATCCTTGGCGAAAACAGCTTTATATTAAAGGACGTAAGCTATTAGCCTCAACGATTTGGCGAGATATGATGAGTAATCAAATGTCACCAGAAGAAGCTGCGGAAAACTGGGATTTACCCCAGTCAGCGATTAATGAGGCGATTCGTTATTGTGAAAGTAACCAGGAATTGTTAGCATTGGAAGCGGCTGAAGAACGTTATCGCTTGGAGTCGAAAGGAGTAGCAGTTGAGCCTACGAATCTTACTCGATGAAGACTCTCAAGCGAAGTATTTAGTGAATCTTTTAGAAATAGAGGGTCATGATGTACTTACTGTTAACTTGGCAGGCTTAGTTAATTCCACAGATGTAATGGTTTTAAGTTATGCTATCAATAATAAAAGAGTTTTGCTAACTCGTAACTGTGAGGACTTTCAAGAATTGCATCAAGAAAATCCAATACATTCTGGTATTTTGGCCATTTATCAAAATAGTGATTTTTCTAAGAATATGACTTATCAAATGATTGTTATGGCAATTAGGAACCTGGAAACATCTGAATATTTACTGGAAAATCAGTTCGTTGTTCTCAATCAGTGGATTTATTGAATTTATAGTCTTATTTTTCCATGTTTTCCCAAGTTTATAAACTGCGAGTCCGACAAGTCAACGAAGTTTGTGATTTTGAGCTGACTTGGGGAGAAGGACAAACTCTATCAACAGAACTGCCCTATCCGGCAAAGTTATCCCAAAGTTATCAGCGATGGCAAGAGACTTATTTGCAGTTTTATCGCCAATTGCGGGGCAAGGTGGTTAAGCGGGGACAGGTGTCTAAACCGTCGGAAGATTGGCGTTCTTTGTTGGTGCAAGCGGAGGCGGAATTACTGGATCAATTTCATTATTGGTTACTGTCTCCGGAGTTAGTCGCGATTCGCCGACAGTTGGCAACAACGGCGGTGAAGAGTTCTCAACCTCTGATGGTATGTTTGACTTGTACGCCTTTAGATTTGGCGAGGTTGCCTTGGGAAACTTGGGAAATTGGTACGGATCTAGGGGCGGCAAATTCTATTTGTTTGGTGCGAACTCCGGGAAATATTGCCCATGAACCGGTTTATCCTCGGCGGAGAAAGGCGAGGGTGTTGGCGATTTTAGGGGATGATACGGGATTGGAGTTTGAAGGCGATCGCACGGCGGTTACTTCTCTGTCTCGATTGGCGACGGTGGAGTTTGTGGGATGGACGGGAAAAGAGGATCTCCAGCAACTTAAACATGATATTTGTCAGGCGATCGCCGATCCCCGTGGATGGGATGTTCTCTTTTTTGCTGGACATAGTAACGAAACGGCGTTAACTGGGGGAGAATTGGCGATCGCCCCAGGGGTTTCCCTCTCCATCCATGACATCAGCGAATCCCTACATCTGGCAAAAACCAGGGGCTTACAATTTGCCATTTTCAACTCCTGTAGTGGCTTGGCGATCGCCCAATCCCTGATCAACCTGGGCTTAAATCAAGTCGCCGTCATGCGCGAACCCATTCACAACCGCGTCGCCCAAGAATTCCTAATCCAATTTATCAAACGCCTCACCCAATTTGACACCGTTTATCAAGCCCTATTCCAAGCCTGTCACTATCTCAAACAACAGGAAAAACGCCTCACCTATCCCAGCGCCTACCTGGTTCCCTCCCTCTTCACCCACCCAGAAGCAGAACTCTTTCACATTCAACCCTTTGGCTGGCGAGAACATCTGAAACAATGGATACCCAACCGTTGGGAAACCGCTACCTTAGCCACCCTCACTACCCTCAGTTGTCTCTTTCCCCTGCAAACTTGGCTCCTGAATCAGCGCGTGGGGATACAAGCTCGCTATCGCCACATCACCCAACAAATAGAAACGACTCCTACCCCATCCGTGGTGATGCTGCAAATCGACAATGAATCGATCGCCAAAGCCGGAATTTCTAGCCCAGTTCCCATGAATCGCACCTATCTCGCCCAACTCATTGGGCGACTAACGGAACTTAATGTTAACGTTATCGGTATAGATTATCTCCTCGATCGCCCCCATCAAAACCTAGGCAACGGCAGCAGCGATACCATCCTTACCGACACCCTACAAACCGCCGTTGAAAATCAGCAAACCTGGTTTATCTTCGTCAGCAAACGCGATCCGCGCCAAGGCTGGATCGGTGTTCTCCCCGAAATAGCCGATCCCAATTGGAGTTTACAGGGACGGATCAATATCTTTAAACAGGGATACATGCAATTGCATATTCCCCAAACTCCTGCAATTCCCTTACCCTTTTCCTATCTTCTCGCCCTGTCTCATTCTTTCACGACTCACGGCGATCGCAACCCACCCCAACCCGATCTCAACAGTACCCAAGACTTCGAGCAACAAATTCTATCCTATATTTCCCAATATCCCAATCCTCTCCCCCCAACTGCCCAGACTTCCCCCATTACCGCGTTTTCCTATCCCCTCCAACAAATGTGGTTGCATCCGATTATTGATTACTCCCTTCCCCCTTCCCAAGTCTATTCCTGTCTTACCGCTTGGCAGCTTTTAGAACAATCCAACTATGGAGAAAATCGGGACGATCATTATTGTCAACCTCCCCCCAACCCGGAAACTCTCGCTAATTCCGTCGTTATTATTGCCCCAGGGGGTTATGATGAAGCCGGAATTACCCCCGGTGGTGATAATCTTAGCCCTCCTCCGGCAGCCTTTGAATATTGGACTCAACAGAATTTGCTCACAGGGGGAGAAGTCCATGGGTATATGCTGCATCATCTGCTCAAGGGTAGGCTAGTCGTTCCCCTTCCCGATTTGTGGATCGCTCTAGTTGCAGCTTTGTTGGCAAAAGGACTAACGTTAATGGTGGGGTTGACTCGCTCTTCTGTTCGTGGGATAGCGATCGCTCTCTCCATCGGAACAATAGTGTACGGCTTACTGTCACTACAAGCCTATATTTCCATGGCTATCCTCTTACCCTGGTTTTTTCCTACAATCATGGTATGGGGGTTTGTCTTCTCACAAACCATCCACAACCGAGAATAAGGAAGACTCGTAATGGCTAAAACGGTGCAATATGCTCGCATGGGTTTACTGAGCTTAATTGGGGCTGGACTCATGGTAACCCATGCCATGTCCAGCTTTGCCCAAACTCCAGAGATTACAGAAAAACTGCGTAACCTGATTGAATTGAAACCTCCAGCCGATGAAGGAGAAGGAGGATCGCGGGGAGCTGCCAGTAGTGGAGTTGAGTTAATTTGTGCTATTTCACCGACTCGCGATACGGATCTCGATACCTTGACTTGGTTAGAACCCGAAGTGATTTGGAGCGATCGCCCCCTATTTCTTTGGCAGCCCAAAATCGACGATCTCGTGATTCAATCCATTCAAGTTTTACGAGACGATACCGAAGAAATCATCTGGGAATCTCCTGTTGCGGCAACTCAAAACTTTATCATTTATCCCCCCGATGCTCCCCCCCTACAACCCGGAGTTGCCTATATTTGGCAACTGGTAACAGATCGTCCCTACATGCAAGCCACCTTTCAAATTTTAGACGGCGCAGAACGTTCATCGATTAATAGCCAAATGCAAGCCATTTCTAGCCAACTGACGGGTGAAAGTGCAACGCCTGCTGATATTGCCCTCAATCAAGCCCTTTACCTGGGAGAACAAGAGCTTGTATCCGATATGCTCAAATATATTTACGCTGTTGATCAGCCCTCAGAATCCGTTCAAAGTCTTCAAAATCAGATTGTCACTCAATTTTGCCCCTCAGACTCTTAGGAACATCACCGTTTCAAGAACTATAGTTGATTGGAATAGCAGTGAGACATAATAAAAGGATCGTAAATATACTCCTTTCCTTTCCAACCCACATCTAACAACAGATAATGATCTCGTTCCTTATCCAAAATGATTTCCGAAAAAACATCTTTTTCTTGACGAGAAGTATTATAGTGGTGTAATTCTTCCAATACAGCAGTTTTCGCTGTTATGTGGGACATCTTGATCCCCCTAAATCCCCCTTAAAAAGGGGGACTTTCCTATTCCCCCCTTTTTAAGGGGGGCAAGGGGGGATCTTTTCCTACTGTCCACCTATACAGCGCAAAGCGCTATATTTGAATGACTGCACTGCGTAAATGTTCTAAGGTAGCCATTGTTGAATTACCTCCTCCTCTGGATTGTAAATGATTAAATTATATGATGTCCGGTTAAATAGATGTCATTGCGACCGTTCATGTCCACGAAGTGGAAAGGGAAGCAATCGCCAAGATTACCGAGATGGTTGGGATTGCTTCATTCCACTGCGTTCCATTCGCAATGACATCGAGATTGCTTCATTCCACTGCGTTCCATCGCAATGACATCGAGATTGCTTCATTCCACTGGCGTGACCTTCGCAATGACAAATCATAGCTGATTATTCGGATTTGATATTACATTCTCGATGAGCCAGAATAGACCAAACCTCGTGCCATATCTAAGGTGACAAACTCGCCATCGCGAATCACCTGTGTTGCTCGCTGAACGCCCACAATCACGGGAATACCTAAGCGCAAGCCAATAATCGCTGCATGGGAGGTGGTACTATCCATTTCCACAATAATGCCCCCCGCTTTGCGAATGGCTTCAATAAAATCAGCTCCAGTTTCTGGGGCAACTAAGATATCACCGGGATGAAAATGGGTTGCTTCTAACCCATTGTGGGCAATTCTGGCTCGACCACTGACTAAACCTTGGCCAATGCCCGTGCCTTTTCCTAAGACAGCCGTAACAATTTGGACTTTAATTAAATCCGTTGAACCGGCGACTCCGGTTAATGTCCCTGCCGTCATCACCACTAAATCGCCCTCCTGAAGTAAATGCTGCTCTTGGGCGGCATTAATAGCCGCTTCAAAGGTCTGATTCATGGAGGGTAAATCTAGCACTAAGAGGGTTTGAACTCCCCAAACTAACTGCAAGCGCCGTGCCACAGACACTTGAGGCGTAATGGCTAAAATGGGAGCGATGGGGCGAAACTTAGATACATTGCGGGCTGTTGATCCAGTTTTCGTCAGGGTCATGATGGCGGCGGCATTGAGCTGTTCGGAAATGCGGCTTACCCCTTGGGAAATGGCGCTAGGAATGGATTGCCGACCATTGGTATCGGCGTTGCGGGTATGGGGTTCCTGTTCGATCCGTTGGGCAATACGGGCCATGGTGGCTACTGCTTCTACGGGGAATTTACCGACGGCAGTTTCATTGGAGAGCATTACCGCATCGGTTCCATCGAGGATGGCGTTGGCAACATCGGAAATTTCGGCACGGGTGGCGCGGGGGGAACTGACCATGCTATCGAGCATTTGGGTGGCGGTAATGACGGGAATACCGAGACGGTTGGCGGTGGAGATCAGACGTTTTTGCAACATGGGTACGTCTTCGGCGGGGACTTCTACCCCCAGATCGCCACGAGCGACCATTGCGCCATCAGATAGGCTCAGAATTGCGTCCATTTGTTCGATCGCCTCATGTTTTTCGATTTTGACGATCACCGGCACTTGTTTGCCCGCATTGGAGATAATTTCCTTAATCTCCAGAACATCCTGGGGGTTGCGGACAAAGGAGAGTGCTATCCAGTCTACCCCTTGATCTAAACCAAAGGCTAGATCCACCCGGTCTTTATCGGTTAAGGCTTTAACGGAGAGATAGACCCCCGGAAAATTAACCCCTTTGTTGTTGGAGAGGGTTCCGGGAACGATCACCCGACAGTGGAGTTGATGGGTATTTTGATCGATCTCTTCCACTTTCATTTCGACTCGACCATCATCGAGGAGAATGGTTGAGCCAACGGGGACTTCTTCTGCGAGGCGATCGTAGCTGACAAAACTAATTTCTTGTGTTCCCAACATGCGATCGCTCGTCAGCGTGAAGCGATCGCCCTTTTTCAGCACCACCGATCCCTGCTCGAATTTCCCCAACCGAATTTTCGGCCCCTGTAAATCCTGTAAAATACCCACCGGCTGATTCAGCTCAAACGACACTTGGCGAATGAGGCGGATATTGCGCTGATGATCCTCATGGCTGCCGTGGGAAAAATTCAGTCTCAGCGTCGTTGCTCCGGCTAGGATTAGCTCACGAAGCACGTCTGCACTGCTGGTAGCTGGGCCGATAGTAGCAACAATCTTGGTTCGACGGGGAGAATAGGGCGATCGCATGGAGTCTTTATCAACGATGAAGTCGTTGTTCATTGTACCGAGCAACCTAGGCCAATGGATCATTTCAGTCTAACAATTCCTTTTCCCCTTCGCCTACCGTTAGAGTTCATCCCTTCAATTTATAAAAGTAACTTATTTTACACTACATGCTCTGAATTAAGGATTTTTACTTTCAATTCAGTTAGCTCCCAATTCCTAACATTTTCAGTTTCACCAATCATTTGTTTGAGTAAAACCTCTTTATCTGTTGTTGAAACTTTTTCTTCACCAAAGTAACGGATTAATTGTTCATCGTCAATTATAAATTCTTCTTCAAGTTTAGCCTTAGCTTTAACTCTGTATTCCATATTTTGATCATCCTCCTATTTTAATTCGTAATAATGACTTCTGACTCAAAAGATGATTGGGCTAAATCTTGACGTAAACCTTGTCCAATGTAGAATCTTAACAGAGCCTCTAAAGACATATCCCGATTATGAGCAATGATTTTAAGAGACTCTAGTGTATCTTTAGGGATTGAAATGGATACATTTTCTGACGGGCGAGGTTTAATACTAAGGTTGATTAATTCATTCGGCTTGTTCATATTGTTTTTTCTCTATGCGAGTAGCTGGACGTGCAGAAATAATTCGAGTACGTTCCTTTCGTTCTATATAGCAGGCCTAAATGAGTTATGTAACGATTGCCCCTCATCCCCCTACCCCCTTCTCCCACAGGAGAAGGGGGAAAGTCCCTCTCCCGTGGGAGAGGGATATAGGGAGAGGGCATTTCCAATTGCACAATTCATTTAGACTAGCTATATAAACAACGAACAATACACGATAAGCTAGAGAATAAC
Organism: Roseofilum capinflatum BLCC-M114; assembly: GCF_030068505.1. Classification (NCBI taxonomy): domain Bacteria; kingdom Bacillati; phylum Cyanobacteriota; class Cyanophyceae; order Desertifilales; family Desertifilaceae; genus Roseofilum; species Roseofilum capinflatum. Next base: position 101,104 of record NZ_JAQOSO010000087.1, on the reverse strand, counting down.
CGAGAATAAATTCTCTTTGTTCACTATTTACCGTTGCATCTCCTGTTTGATAAAAGGGATCGAAAAATGCTTCTGCTGCTTCTTCAAATGTTACGCCATGTTTCTCAAAATTGACTTGAGCTTTATTGGCATCCCATTCAAATTCTACACCTTGTAAGCGATAAACGACATTCATAGAGTATATTTTAAGCAAAAGTGTTGATCGCCCTCTTTCGTCCCAGGGTGACAAAAGAGGGTTACAGCTTACAACCCCTAAATTTCGTCCCAACCGGTTACCCCGGAAGACATCACATAACTGGTGACTCCCGCTTCAAAGAAATTCGCCTTCGTATGGCCTTCTTTCTTCGTATCCGAAAAACGCTCTAGATGAGCATAGGGACTCTTCTTATATTTATCATCCGGATACATCGGCGGCAAACCGATCGCCCCTAAGCGAATATTAGCCAAGTATTTGGTATACTGCTCCGTACTCCCCTCCGTAATTCCCAGGATTTGATTGCCAATAATATGGTTAGTCCACTGACATTCATGGCGCACGGCATGATCGAACATTTCATAAATTTGATCCACCGAATGGGGAAACACCGTCATTGCCTCCGGCAGAATTTTTTGATAGAGCCGGACATGGGATAATTCATCTCGATTAATCAACTTGAAAATATCCGCACTGCCTGGCATCAACATCCGCGAAGCTAGATTATAGAAAAAACAGAATCCATTGTAAAAATACAGCCCTTCTAAAATATAGTCGGCTACCAAAGAAACAAAATATTTTTCTGGGGTCGGATCGTCAATATACTGTTGATAAAGTCCCGCCACAAATGTACAGCGCTCCTTTAAAACCTTATCGGTGCGCCAGAAGTCATATACTTCATTCCGTCTTTCTGAAGGAATAATCGTCTCAATCATATATTGATACGATTGATTGTGCATTCCCTCTTGGGCAATTTGTTCCGCCATGCAGAGACTAATTTCTGGCGCGGTAACCGTGCTTTTTAAGTGGGGAATATTGCAGGTTTGAACGGAATCTAAAAAGGTTAAATAGGATAAAATTCCATCAAACGCTTTTCGCTCTTCTGGGGTTAAATTCCAATAATCCACCACATCTTGAGTAATGTCCAATTTTTCGGGAATCCAGAAGTTCTCACGCATCATTTTATAGAGACTGACTGCCCAAGGATAGCGGACATCATTGAGTTGCATGAGATTGGTGGTTTCCCCAAACCAAATGGTTCGATGCTCGGTGTCGTCATTTCCCCCAGGGTTAAAGATGGGGTTCATTGTCATTTTTTGCCGATCGATGAAGTGTGTATGATTCATGATTTTTGTAGTCCAACTTTAGATTCAATGACAAAAAAATGGAAGCAGATTATAATCTACTTCCATTTCCTAATTTTGGCAAATGTGGGTTTAATTGGCGCAAGAACTACAGTCGGTTAACCCTTCCTTAAAGTCGTCCCGTTGAACGGTGCGGACATAGTATACGGCTTTACATTGTTGTTGCCAAGCCATGACTAAAGTTTCAAAAATGTCTTTAGCTTTGAGGGTACGTTCGGGTTCATCCTGAAAATAGACACCTGCGTTCAAATTAAAGAGCAATTCCATGGAAATGCCGGTATCAATCCACTGTTGAATGGTGGAGACAGCAGCGACGACTTTTTTCTGTTCTAAGTGTTTGTTTTCTTGGTAGTACCAGAGAGCGTCGGTGATAAATGGGGGGGCAATGGGTACGCTGCCTTTTGCCCATTTATCGTAGAAGAAACGGCTGTAGGTGGGCAGAATGCTGGCGGTGCAACCTTGGACGAGGGAGGAGGAGGTGTTGGGGGCGATCGCCGTAATATGACTATTACGAATACCATATTTCTGGATATCTTGTGACAATTGCTCCCAGCGCTCTGGCTCCTGGGAATGTTCCCGAAACCACTCCACCGGTTTGGCTCCAATCAAATGCCCTTTACTCCACTGACTGCCGGCAAAGTATTTATAAGCACCGCGCTCTTTCGCCAACTCCATGGAAGCATGGGTACACCAATAACCCATTTCCTCAAATAAATGGCTTATCTGCGGCAAATCCTCATAGGAAAGTTGGTTTTTCGCCAACCAATCCGCTAATCCCATGGCTCCTACGCCAATGGTGCGATATCTATCATTATGGGTTTTACTGGCTGCGAAAGGAGGATGGGTGACTTCAATGGTATTGTCCAACATGCGGACTGCCGTTTGGCAAATGTCGGCCAATTCCTCGGCTTCTAGGTTGGCAAAATTGAGGCTATTCAAGTTACAACAATGGGCTTCTTCTCCAGGGCTGACATTGCTGAAGGATTCACAGCAGAGATTAACGCCGGGAATGTAGCCTTTATGGGAGTTGGGATTAGCACGGTTAATGGTATCTTTGAATGCCAGATAGGGCATACCCGTTTCTACCTGGGTACGCATGATCGTCTTAAACAGTTCCCTGGCATTAATCCGGTTATACAAGGTTAGAGTATGACCCACTTCGGCTTCAATTTTTTCATAGGCTTGCTCGAAGTCTTTGCCCCAGAGAGTCGGTAAGTCAATGCCTAGCTTGGTTTTGACTTCGTAGGGATCGACTAATGTCCAGTTTTCTTGGGCAATAACCCGTCTCATGAATTCATCGGCAATCACCAATTGAGGGAAAATATCATAAGCTTTGCGCCGTTGATCCCCGTTTTCGGTTTGCATTTCCAGGAATTCGAGGATATCCAAATGCCAGATATCGAGGCTGACGGTGACTGCTCCTGCGCGTCTTCCCCCTTGGTTAACGGCGATCGCCGTATCATTGAGCAATTTAATCCAGGGAACCACCCCCCCAGAAGCATTGGGTTTACCCATCACCCAAGATCCGGTTGCCCGAATGCGGCTCACATTCACCCCTACACCGCCCCCATTTTTGGAAATGCGGGCCGTATCGGTTAAAGTGGCATAAATGCTCTCTAGGTGGTCATCCATAGCGGTAATGAAGCAACTGGAGAGGGAACCCCCAGGAATGCGGAGATTGGCGAGGATCGGGGTGGCTAAGGAAATTTTCCGTTGGGCGATCGCCTCATAAAACTTTTTCGCCCACTTCAGCCGGTTTTGCGGTTCTTCCACCGACGCAAGCAGCAGCGCACAAGTCAGATAAGCTTCTTGGGGCAATTCATCTTCAAGCAAATACCGCTTCGTTAACAGAGTTGCCCCAGCATAATCATAATCCGTATCCCAATCCGGATTAATCCAACCCCCCGCAATTTCCAATTCATCCGGAGAATAGGTTAAGATCCGTTGGTCATACTCATTGGCAGCCACCTTACGGGCCACTGTTTTCGGATAGTTGCTATATTGATAGCCACGGGAAACTAAGGTATCTTTCCAAAGGCTCCACATATGCAGCCGTCCCGCCACATACCGCCAATCGGGTTCAGTCGGACTACATAGCTCTAAGCTACAATTAATCAGGTTTTCCTGAATTTCTCTAGTGGTCACCCCATTACGCAGGCGCGTCGTTAATCCTGCTTCTAAAGGAATTGGGCTGGCTTGGGTTCCCAAACACGCCCACTCCACAACAGCACGAATTTTGGTGATATCTAGGGCTGCACGAGTGCCATCTCGTTTAATCACATGAATCGGGGTTGTGTGGGGGGTATGGGCTGTTACGGAGAGCGTTGGTTGCATCATAGGGAATGGAGGTACTACGATCACATGAATGAAGTGATGAGATCTTAATGTACTCCATTTTCTACATCTAGTGAAAGTATTTGACAATTTTTTAATTTTGCGCTATACCTAGGGTGTTTATATCAAGTCGGCTTACCCCAAAATTTTCTCCTTCTCACTGAAGATATTGATCAATTTATCCCTTAAGCGAATTTAAGGGCGATCGCCAAAATACCAACGATATAACCCATTGGCTACCGTAACTCCATCCTTACCCGACTTCACCAAACCCAAACTTTCGAGCTGAAACTCCATTTCTGGAGGTAATCTTACACCTCCTTGAGCTTGAATTACCTCTTGAAACCCACACAGTAGAGTAGCATTCCCTTGAAGAATTTGACCATAGGTGTTTAAATATTTCTTGAAAATAGGATCTCCCTCAATGTTAGCATTTAAGACAGTCTTTAAAGTGGCATTGTTTTGATAAATTGTGTATAAACTCAAGCTTACTAAATAAGGGTGTCCTCCTGTAAACCGCATGAGTTCCTCAATTTCAGAATAGGTAAGTTTCACCCGATAATAGTTGGCCAACTCGTCTATCTCTAGGGTGGTAAAGTAAGGAAGTTTCATCGATTTACCAATGCGGATAGGAGCGCTTTTAATATTGAGTTCAGCATAAATATCTGTACGGGTCACTAATATAAATCGTAATTTTTTCCAAGACCTAGTTTCTGGACTTCCATATCCTGAAAATTCATGCCAAGAATGCAGTGAGCGTAAGAAATCAATCGCAATTGAATGATGATTAAATAATAGATTGAATTCGTCAATAGCGACTACTAAAGATGACTCAATTTTGTTGAGTAAATTTTCTAGGTAATGAGTTGATAACCCTTTGCATCCTAATCCATCTATAGCACAATTCCATTCAGGAGGCGATAAACTTAATCGATAATGCAACTCATAGATTAGCCATCTTAGCAAATGATCTAAATTTTGTAAAAACTCTGGGTCAACCTGTTCTAGGCTTAAAGGAATGACCGTCATATTTTCTTGTCTTGCTCGATGCAAAAGCCGAATCATCAGAGAGGTTTTACCTATTTTTCGAGGCCCCACAAGACTTAGAACTCCTCCCGGCTGAGACAAGACTTGAAAACCCAGTTGCTCTACACTGGGTCTTTTAATATACAACTTAGAGTCAAGAGAAAGGCGATCGCCAGGAAGATCTAGGAAACCACCGTCCAAATTTCCAGTGGCCAGATACTTCTTTACCACAGAAGTAAAGCTTTTTTTACTCACTTTTTCCCCCAATACGCCAGATAAGATACGCCATAGATGGGGAGCGGCCACTTGCTGAATATACTGGCAGGAATAGTTTTCCTGAGCGGCAATCTGATGATATGGGATTGCTTCCTCTCCCCAGGAACCCTGGAGAATCGCTTTCTGAATAGGACTTAGAGGTTTACCGGTCTTTCCTATCCATCGTTGTTCAATAAACTGTAAAGCTCTCTCAAGATTAGGCATGGGTGCGTATTGAGTTCACTGTACCTCAGTATAATACGCACCCATGCCTAGGAGTTATAATGTTACATCTGTTTACTCAATACTCAAATCGGATGAGCTAGTGCGCTTTACGCTTGAGTCCAGTCACTGCACCGATAGCACCTACCGCCAATAATCCGAGGACAGACGCGGGTTCCGGGGTACTAGCCACTTGTTCCTTGCTACCAATGGTCATATTATCAAAAGCAAACCAATCTCCTTGTCCAGTCGTCATGCTGAACGAAAGACCATTAATCAGTTCATCATCATTTTCCGCAATCAGTCCAAAGTAGAGAACAGAACCATCCGTACTACCAGAGCTACCTACCGTATTAGGAACTGTGACGGTTTGCTGAGTTCCATTGGCCAAATCTAGAATCAGGGACAGTTGACCGCCAAAGTCACCAATATCTACCCCATTAAACCCAAAGGCTGCCACTTCTTGACTAAAGTCAATGGAAAATGCACCTGCATCAGCTTCACCTTCCCAAAACTTTGAGCCTGACACAGCATAACGACCTGCGGCGGATGTACCAGAGGCACGTTGTTGTATATACCCATTACCTTGTAAGGTAGCAACTCCCGCTTCACCAAAATCGAGACCCACTGGCCCTCTTGTACCCGAAGAAAATCCTTCAAACGTTTCTACTCCTACTCCTACTAACCCAGAGAGAAATTCACCTTGAGCGGCTGAAGAGTTAGGCGTAGCAGATAAAGGAGTAGACCAACTATTATTTAAGTCTTCTCCGAAGAAGAGGCGATAAGCTTGAGCAGAAGGCTGAGTGGCAACGAGAGCAAAAATAGAGGTTGCAGCCGTAATCACTAAGGTTTTGGTTGTATTCATTGGTAAGGACTCCTATAACTTTTTCTGTGTTGTTTCCATAGGTCTACTATGACGAATTAACCCGCCAATGAACATATCCAAAAGTCATAGGATTGACTCCTACAGGGGTCTCAGTAAGTTTAAGGAAATTGGTTGATGGTTTCTGCAAGTCTTTATGAAGCCTTTAAAATTGAGCGATCGCTCCTTCTGTACTATTACTCACTTTTCTCTCCCAGGTGATTTGAATACATACATTGTGGTTTTTGTCAATCTATAATCTTCATGGTCTAAGGCAAGGTACTCAAGGTTAACGTCAGTTTTGCTTAAGGTGTTTAAGGCAAAACCCCGATCAAAAAAAAATACGATCGCGCACGCGCTGCACAACCGTATAGAAAAGTTCTAGGAGTTTATATTTAACATTTCTACTGAACAGAAACCTTTTAATCAGCTACTATAGCGACCTCTGATTTCTTACACCTAACTTCCTTACCCTACTGGGAAAGACCCAGCTTAGGCTTCGGTTGGTTACGCTTCAGTACCTTACCTTTTATTTATAAAGCTTTTTATTCTCTGATGCAAGTCTAAGACCTCTATTTTATTAAAACTTTATAAAATCAGACGATTTATAAAGTTTATGTGAAGGGGAGTCAGGGCAACAGCTAAGAGATCTAGGCAAGTTTATGGGGCTACCATAGAGTTACAAAAATGGTAACAGTATGCTGGAATTTATTGGGGTGAGCCAAACTAAGAGTCATAGACATTCACGTTGAGGAGAGAGACTCCAGCTATGTATCCTATTCATAAATCTGATTCAGGTGTAGCCCAAAACTGGCGACGGTGGTCAATCTTGCCTTTAGCGGTTGGGGTTATGGGGTTGGCTGTGTTTGTGGGTAGTCTTCAGCCCCCCAAACCGGTTCTCGCTCAGGAACAACAGCACCTGTTGCAAACGTTGACGGTGACGGGGAGAGGGATAGAAAGCATTCCCACCACGTTAGCGGTGGTCAATTTAGGCGTACAAATTGAGGGAAAAACGGCCCAAGAGGTACAAGCACAAGTGGCTCGACAGTCTTCAGCAGTGGTGGAATTGCTGAGATCGCGTCAAGTGGAGCAACTGGAAACGACAGGAATTCGGTTAACGCCCAATTATAGTTATAGCGATCGCACTCAACGCCTCACCGGTTACACGGCTACCAATACCGTCAGCTTCCGCATCGAGACTTCTAAAGCCGGTAGCCTCATCGATGAAGCCGTACAAGCGGGAGCCACTCGCATTGATGGCATTAGTTTTATTGCCACTGATGAAGCCATTGCCGCCGCCCAACAGGTTGCCCTCCGCCAAGCCACTGCCGATGCTCAAAAGCAAGCTGAAACGGTTCTAGATGCCCTCAATCTTAACTCTCGTGGGATTGTCAGCATTCAGATTAACCACGCCAGTGCCCCTTCTCCTATCCGGTTGGATGGGGCAAACTTTGCACGAGCAGAATCTGCCCCAACCCCAGTTATCGGAGGTGAGCAACAGGTTGAAGCCTCGGTTACCTTGCAAATTCGGTATTAGACTTCTTGTAGAAGTCAGGCAATAGGCAGTAGGCAGTAGGCAATAGGCAATAGGCAATAGGCAATAGGCAATAGGCAATAGGCAATAGGCAGTAGGCAATAGGCAATAGGCAATAGTCTAGTAAAGACTTTGGCGCTGGCTAGAGGTCAGAATTCGCTGGGCATTCCTTCTGCTTCCTCATCTCGCTTAGAGCCTAATAAGTCTAAGCGATCCACTCGAATAACGGGGCTAGAGCGTTCGGCTTGAGTCATGCGATCTTCCCACTGGTCAATTTTCAACGATCCAGTCACTCCAATCTGTTTGCCTTTGCGAACATAGTTGGCGGCAATTTCAGCCGTTTTACCCCACAATTCTAGATTAAACCAATCCGGTTGATCCGTGCGTCGCGTGCGGCGATCGACGGCTAGAGTCAGTCTACATTTGACCGCCCCTGACTCAAAATACCGAACATCGGGATCGCCACCGACGCGACCGACTAAATGTACAACGTTGAGATCCATGTTGAATTCCACCACTGGGATGATGAACAATTAATCTACTTTAGCGAATCTCAGGGGGAGATGGGGAGGATGGGGGAGATGGGGATTGCGATCCTGACTTTGGGGTAAGGTGAGGGAAATAGGGTAACTGACTGGACGGTAGCTCAAAAACATAATAGAATCCACGTCAGTTATATATTTTTACAATTCTAGATATTTGGACATATTGAAGTGGGGAGAGAAAAAGCGGTGGGCGTATTTAGTCGGTTTTCAAGAGATATGGGTATCGATCTCGGTACTGCGAATACCTTAGTTTATGTGTCGGGGAAGGGGATTGTGTTGCAGGAGCCATCTGTAGTGGCGATCGACACGGAAACCAAAGCTCCCTTAGCCGTTGGGGATGATGCGAAGAAAATGTTGGGTCGGACTCCGGGGAATGTGACCACGTTTCGCCCTCTGCGGGATGGGGTAATTGCGGATTTCGATACGGCGGAGCTGATGCTCAAGCATTTTATCGAACGGGTGCATGAAGGGAAACAGGGGTTAATCCCCCCACGGATGGTGATTGGTATTCCTTCGGGGGTAACCGGTGTGGAGCGTCGGGCGGTGATGGAAGCGGCTTCCCAGGCGGGAGCGCGGGATGTCTATTTAATTGATGAACCCGTAGCGGCGGCGATCGGAGCTGGCTTACCGGTGGCGGAACCGACGGGGAATATGATTATTGATATCGGCGGTGGAACCACAGAAGTTGCCGTTTTGAGTTTACAAGGGACGGTAATTAGTGAGTCGGTGCGTGTCGCGGGTGATGAGCTGAATGATTCGATTATTCAGTATATGAAAAAAGTCCACAATTTAACCATTGGGGAACGGACGGCTGAAGATATCAAGATTCAGATCGGTTCAGCTTATCCGACTCCAGAGATTGATGAGGGGGCGATGGATGTGCGGGGGTTGCATTTACTGTCGGGTTTGCCTAGAACCGTTAGCATTAAGGCGGGTGAGATTCGCGAGAGTATGTCTGAGCCGTTATCGATGATTATTGATGCGGTGAAGCGGACGCTAGAGCGGACTCCCCCTGAGTTAGCGGCTGATATTATCGACCGAGGGATTATGTTGGCAGGGGGTGGGGCCCTGCTTCAGGGTTTGGATACTCTGGTGAGCCATGAAACGGGAATTGTTACCCATGTGGCGGCTGATCCGTTGAGTTGTGTGGTGTTGGGTACAGGCAGGGTGTTGGAAAACTTTAAGCAGTTGGAACGAGTGTTTAGTGCGCGATCGCGCATGTAAGGTGAATGTATATACGTCAAATTCGTCGATGGTGGGAAAGAAATTGGTTAAACTTAGTGCTGATGATTGTCGGCTTAGGTTTAGCGGTTTATGTGCGGCAAACCCAAGGAACGTTGGTGTTTGAACTCTATGGCCGTTTGGTTGAACCCTTCCAAGGAAACCCACCTCAAGAACAGTTAGTGACGGCACGGATGTTGGAGTTAGAAGCGCAAGTGGAAGAACTCGAACAGCAAAATAGTCGTTTAAAGCAGCTCATTGATTATCAAGAACAGTCGAAACGTCAAGGGGTCATTGCTCCCATTATTGGCCGCAGTGCGGATCATTGGTGGAAGCAAATTACCTTGGGTAAAGGCAGTGGGGATGGGATTCAAAAGGATTATATTGTTACGGGAACGGGAGGATTGATCGGTCGTGTAATTAGTGTTACAGAAAATACTAGCCGAGTCTTGCTCTTAAGCGATCCTACCAGTCGGGTGGGGGCGACTATTCGTGTCGGCAAAGACCGCAGCTTTATGGGGATCTTACATGGTAGGGGCCAAAATAAGGCGGTGATGGAGTTTTTTGATAAGGTTCCGGAGGTTAAACCGGGATATAAGGTGTTTACTTCTCCCTATTCTCCTCGATTCCAATCGGGTTTGTTAGTGGGGGTGGTGGAGTCGGTAGATTTGAAAAAAAGTCCAGCTCCAGAGGCAATTGTTCGGTTTTCGGCTCCCATTGGCCATTTAGAGTGGGTGATGGTTTCTGAGGGTAAACCGGCGATGGATTTGGAATTGAATGAGTTGGATGAGTAGAAACGAATAGTGATACAACAGTGGTAAAACAGTTACTCGATCGCCTGACTTCTTTGAGTCGTTTGGTTAATATTTTCCTCACAGGTTCCTCTATCGTGTTGTGTGCCCTAATTATGTTTACCCGATGGCCGGGTATGGAATTGTTGGGTATTGGGGTGAATTGGCCGTTGGTGTGGGTGGTGGTATGGAGTCTAAAACGCAATGCTTGGCAAGGGGCGATCGCCGGTTTAGGCTTGGGTTTACTTCAAGATGCCCTCACTTCTCCCTATCCCCTGTTGGAAAATGGGGTCATTAATGCCTCGCCGACTCATATGTTGGGATTGGTTTTGGTTGGCTTTTTGACGGGTAGATTCAAAAAGGATCGGTATTTCCAGGAAGATTTTATTTCGGTGGCTCTGCTCACCTTTGGCATGACCCTGTTGGCGGAAACGCTGATTGCGCTTCAGTTGGTGTTGATTGGCGATCGCGATTTCTCTAGTATTTGGTTAGCCCATCAACAGATTGCTCTGTGTTCTGCTATTCTCAGTAGCCTGTGGGCCCCAGTCATCTATGTGCCCATGAATTTGTTTTGGGAGCGCTTTGCCCCGAAAAACTAAGAGAGCATAGATTCAGATTGACAGTCCTTGGTAAAGTAAGGATTATTTCCGATGAGCGGAAGAGAGTGAGGTTTAACAGGCTGTGATGACTTTATCTGAACTACTCGAAAAGTACCGTCAAGGCGATCGCCAATTTCAAGGACTCGACCTCAAAGATTTAGAATTAGTCGAGATCGATTTATCTGATGCTGATTTTTCCGGCACAGATTTCCGACAAGCTCGGCTGGGAAAAAGCAACTTTTCTGGCGCTCAACTCAACGGTGCTAATCTCAGTGAAGCCTTACTCTGGGGAACCAACTTAACTGGAGCTAACTTGACGCAAGCCCTTTTGCGCGATACAGACTTGAGTGGAGCCAAGTTAGACCAAGCCAATTTAACCCGTGCTAACCTGATCAAAGCGATTCTATCTGGCGCAAGTTTGAAAGGAGCCAACCTATCCCAAGCCCTCCTCGTCGATGCTGATTTACGCCCCACTTCTGACCAACCCACGAACTTAGAAGAGGTTATCTTATCTGAAGCGAACTTAAGCTACGCCAATCTCAGCCAAACCATTCTCCATCGAGCGAACCTAGACCGAGCCATCCTCTGTCGCGCTAATCTTGGATTAGGCCGCAGACTGCAAGGATTTCAAACTGATTTACGGGAAGCCAGTTTGCGCTATGCTGACCTCAGTTATGCCGATTTAACCGGAGCCATCTTAAGTCATGCGGATTTAACGGGAGCCGATCTCACGGGCACAATTTTGACAGATGCAGACCTTGAGGGGGCAAAACTGCCATAGGGGAGTGGGGAATGGGGAATAGGGAATGGGGAATGGGGAATAGGGAATAGGGAATAGGAATAGGATTAATTGGGTTGATGATTGGAAGACGAAAGGTTATAGGATGGGGAGTATTGGGGTTAGTTTCTGCATTTACTCTGTCGAGTTTAGGCAGCTCACAATCCCAAAAATCAACTGTATTAGTGATTTCAGCCGCCGCTAGTCTCCAAGATGTCCTGCAAGAGATTGGCGATATATACCGTCAGCACACTCCCCATATCCAACTGACCTATAATTTTGGTGCTTCGGGTTCTTTGCGCTATCAAATCGAACAGGGTGCGCCCGTGGATATTTATATTTCTGCTGCCCAAAGGTATATGGATGCTCTGCAAAGCCAAGACTTGCTGCTGCCGGGAACGCGCAAAGATCTGCTCAAGAATGAGATGGTTCTAATTACAGCGAAAAGAAACACTGACATTAGTGGATTTACTCAGTTAAAGAGCGATCGCGTCCAGAAAATTGCGATCGGCGCTCCTGAAAGCGTGCCAGCCGGAGCTTATGCCAAAGAAGTCTTAGACACTCTACACCTCTATCAAGCCTTAGAATCTAAATTTGTCTTTGCTAAAGATGTGCGGCAAGTCCTGACTTATGTAGAAACCGGTAATGTAGATGCAGGTATGGTTTATCGGACGGATGCGAAGATTTCAGATCGGGTTAAAATTATCGAGATTGCCCCCGATGATAGCCATTCTCCCATTGTCTATCCCGTAGCCATTATCCGAGAGAGCAAAAATCCAGAAGCAGCCCAAGAATTTGTTCAATTTCTCTTCAGCCCACCTGCACAAAAGATCTTCCAAAAATATGGATTTATGAATAGGGGATAGGGGGATAGGGAATAGGGAATAGGGAATGGGGAATGGGGAATAGGGAATAGGGAATAGGGAATAGGGAATGGGGAGAAGCCCCATTACTCATTACTCGTTACTCATTACTCATTACTCATTACTCATTACTCACTACTCATTACTCAATAGAATTAATGCCCTTAGATTTTTCTCCGCTCTGGATTTCTCTGAAAACGGCTTCTGTTGCCACACTTCTGGCATTTTTTGCTGGAATTCTTCTCGCCGGGATCATGTTAAATTATCGGGGAAAAGGAAAGAATATTATCGATGCAATTTTAACCCTTCCTCTCGTCCTGCCGCCGATTGTTGTTGGTTTTTTGCTGTTATTATTATTTGGCCGTTATAGTCCCCTTGGACAACTTTTACAATATTGGGGCATCCGTATTATTTTTTCTTGGCAAGGGGTGGTTATTGCTTCCACTGTCGTTGCTTTGCCTTTGATGTACAAAACTACCTTAGCGGCTTTTGAACAAGTTAATGTAGATTGGGTCAACTGCGCTCGCACGTTAGGAGCGACAGAACTGCGGATCTTTTGGCAGATTATTCTTCCTTTAAGTTGGCGAGGAATTGTTGCAGGAGCTATTTTAACCTTTGCCAGAGCCTTGGGCGAATTTGGAGCTAGTTTAATGTTAGCGGGTAGCATTCCTGGAAAAACGCAAACCATGCCGATCGCCATCTATTTTGCTGCCGAAGCCGGAAAGATGCAAGAAGCTCTCCTTTGGACGATGATTTTGGTGGCGATCGCCCTAGCTGTGATTACCACCATTAATTATGGCTCAACCACTCAAGGGGGGTTGTATCAGTTCTTAGATCGATGGGGCGCTCCTGCCTTAAGTCGCTGGTTAGTCATTCTGAGTCGTTGGCTCTTACCTCACCGATCGCGTCCATTAAGATCGGTAAATTTCCCCCATGTCTACACTCAAGAACTGATTGTTGATCTGCATAAAACTCTCCCCAATTTTCCTCTTACCGTTCAGCTTAAAGCCAGCGATCGCCCCTTGGGAATTTTAGGCGCTTCCGGTTCCGGAAAAAGTATGACCTTGCGCTGTATTGCCGGTTTAGAAACCCCTTCTCAAGGAACTATTGTTCTCAATGGTCGGACTTTGTTTGATTCGGCACAAGGCATTAACCTGCCTTGTCGCGATCGCCGCATTGGGTTTGTTTTCCAAAATTATGCCCTCTTTCCCCACATGAGAGTCTCTCGTAACATTGGCTTTGGTTTGCAACATCTAGAGCCAACTGAACGACGCAAACAAGTCCACAAATACTTAGAACTGCTGCAACTGCAAGAAGTCGCCCAACACTATCCCCATCAACTCTCTGGGGGACAACAGCAAAGAGTGGCTCTGGCGAGAGCATTGGCGATCGAGCCAGAAGCCTTACTTCTCGATGAACCTTTATCTGCTTTAGACAGCTATTTACGCAGCCAAATTGAACAACTTTTAGCCAAAGTCTTTACCAACTATAAAGGCGTAATTTTATTTGTAACTCACAAACTCGAAGAAGCCTATCGGGTTTGCGAACCCTTAACCATTCTCGATCGCGGTCAAGTTATTGCTTCTGGCTCTAAGCAGGACATTTTCCAACACCCGCCTAACTTTAGAGTGGCACAACTGACCGAGTGCAAGAACTTCTCGCGACTGCAAATTCTCGATCATCATCAAATTAGAGCCATAGACTGGGACTGTCAACTCACCCTCAAGCAAGTTGTACCTCCAACATCCGCCTATATTGGACTCCGCGCTCATCATGTGCAATTTCTCCTGGAACCGAAACCGATCAATACTTTTCCCTGTTGGTTAGTTAAAGTCAGTGAAACCCCTCATCGCATGACTCTTTATCTCAAGCTCCATTCTGTGGGAAAACACGAAGAGGATTATCATTTACAAGCAGAAATCTTTAAGGAAAAATGGACTGAAATTCAAGAGCGTCCCTTTCCTTGGTATGTTTATCTCGATCCACTGAAGCTGATTGTAATGTCTGCCTAATATCAATGGACAATTAACAATTAACAATTAACAATTAACGATTTTCATGTCGGCAATTTCAACATCTTTCATGCCAGCCAGTTTTTCTAAAATACGCTTTCCTTCTTCTCCATTACGTTGGATCAAGCTCAGATGGTCAGTGTCAAGAATATACATGATGAGCCAGTTAGATGTAGTTAATTGACAAATCTACTCAGCAGACTTACGCCATTGCTGTCCCAGATGCATTGCCTCATCAAAAGTGGGGTCATCTTCACAACTACCAGCAATCTTTAACCACCAAGGGATTTCTTTTTCGGTAACTTTAGATAGAAGCTGTTTCATTTGCGCCAGTTCTATCTCTAAATGAGTGACTCGTGCTTCAAGTTTTTCAGCAGGTTCTTTCACAGGTTGAACAGTCATAGGAACTGACTCAGTAATTGATGGGCACTCCTTGATTATATCAAATCCTTGATTGTTGAGATTGCTTCATTCCACTGCGTTCCATTCGCAATGACTTACTCTGGCGGATTTAGATTCATGAATTGAGTTAGATCTAAGGTTGCAATACATTATTCGGAAAATCTCCTGTAACATTACCCGCAGGATTATAATGGCAGACCACATAAAAGGCATTAAAATTCCTGCCCTGAAGGGTTGCTGTTCCTTCTGCTGCACCACAGCCTAATTCGGTACTGTTTTTCCAAACGACTTGGGTAAAATGTCCGGTTGCAGAAGCAAAACCTGGATTGGAATAGTTGTAGTCTGAGACCTCGTTGTACCAACTGGTAACGGCTTCTTCTGCTAAGGTATTTGCCCCAGGAGCCGAGCCTGTGGTGTAGTAAACATATAGGTTTTCTCCCGCATTGTTTCGTTGACTGCGGGAACTATGTTCAAATATGGCATTGGCTGCTAAATGTTGTGCCCAATTTTGTGCCGTATTATTGAGGGAGTTATTGAGGCTCAGATTGGGGCTATGATGAGTGCTGCGATAGCTGTTGTGTTGCGATAAGGCAATGCTACGCAAGGTGTTCAAGTCTATGGATGTTTGGGCTATAGCTAGATGAGTGGCGATCGCCCCCCATGAAAGCATACTCGCTAATCCAACTAAAGTCAGGCCCATAAAAGCTGTCGTTTTGATTTTCATCGTTTTCAGTCTTGATAGCCAACAATCATTACCCTTGTAGTCACAGCAGTAGGGTGGGCAGTTCTGCCCACCCTACCCGCTAAGAAAACCGGTTTCTGGGTTAACGCACGGTCTCGCGGATAGCTTCTGCATCAATGGGTTTAATCAGATACAAACGTAGCATATCCCAGCCAATTCCAGCCATTAAGGGCAGTTTGCGGAAGAATTTGACGATTTTAGGCGAATTGCTCTTATCGATCGCTGCCATCTCGATATTGCGCTCTGAACAGCGATAAACCCGTGGGAAAAATTCGGGGTGATCGACATTTAACATGACTGGGAAGGCGCGACCGGCAGTGGCGTTAGTGTTGCAAACCACGGTTTGGTCATACTCTCTGGCATCTAAACCAATCATTTCATAAAAGTCGGTGCGCTCATCGACGGTGAGGGAATGGGTGACAAAGACGGTGAGGAGGAAAAAGCGGGCCCAGAGTCGTCCTGTCCAGCTATCCCACATATGGCGCTGCGATCGCAACAAAGCTGTAAAAATATCCCCATGACGGTTTTCATCCTGACACCAGCTTTCAAAAAACCGGAATAGGGGATAAAACTGATATTCGGGATGCTTTTCTAAATGACGATAGACGGTGATGTAGCGCCAATAGCCAATTTTTTCCGACAGATAAACCGCATAGATGATCCACTCTGGCTTAAAGAAGGTATAGGTGCGGTTTTTGGTTAGATACCCCAGATCCAGAGAGATCTTAAAATCACTCATGGCTTTGTTCAAGAACCCAGCATGACGAGCTTCATCCCGTGCCATCAGGTTAAAGATTTCTGATAATAGGGGTTTCGTTTCTTTGAGCTTGCGCGAGAGTTCCTTAAAGAGTAAAAAGCCGGAGAATTCAGATGTACAGGAGCGCTCTAGGAAGTCTACAAATGTAGCGCGGGTTTTCTCATCGAGATGTTCCCAAGACTGGTTAAAGCTCTCATCCCGGACAAAGTGATGGCGGTTGTAGTCCGCTTTCATTTCAGCGACCATGGCCCGCAGTTCTGCTTCTTGGCTAGAAATATCCATCGAGGCGATCGCCTCAAAATCCGTGGTATAAAACCGAGGAGTCAGTAGGGTTTCCTTGACTGGAGCTTTTACACCCGGCTTGAGTTCTGCGATCGTGGGTTGTGAGAGCGTTTTTACCATAATCGGATACAAAATCAATTTATCGATACATCAGTCTATAACGAAGATAAGAATTGGTCGTCAATTCTCATAAAATATTTACATTGCTTTACGGTTTTTCTTCCTTGTATGCAAAACTCTACAAATACAAGGCGGGTCAAACTAGAGCCAGGTTCAGAGATCGCCGGAGTCAGAAGAATGCAAAACTTAGTATAGGAGAAGATTTCAGGGGCATCTTGGCGGCGATCGCTCCTCCAATGATGCCGAACCTAGCCCAGGGCTGTGGCGATCGGGCGTACTTGCAAAAGTATTAAGTTTTGAAAAAAAATCGACCATTTGAGCTTAATCACTATAAAGTGATTAGAGTTCAAATTCTAAAACATCAAGTCTACGACGTTACTAAAAGTTACTATGAGTCATTCCGAAGCCTCCAACCTGCCTCCGACAGATTCTCGCGAACGGTTTAAAACCTGGGTTATGGGCTTACAAGAGCAAATCTGTCAAGGACTAGAAGAGATCGATGGTCAAGCTAAATTTAAACAAGACCAATGGGAAAGGGCCGAAGGAGGTGGGGGTCGTTCCAGAGTGATCCGAGACGGTCGAGTGTTTGAACAAGGTGGCGTGAACTTTTCTGAAGTTTGGGGAGAAGGACTTCCCCCTTCTATCCTCACCCAACGTCCCGAAGCAGCCGGTCATCCTTTCTTCGCTACGGGAACCTCGATGGTGCTGCATCCTCGTAACCCCTATATCCCCACAGTTCACCTCAATTATCGCTACTTTGAAGCTGGGCCGGTTTGGTGGTTTGGGGGTGGAGTAGATTTAACACCCTACTATCCGTTTGCTGAAGATGCGATTCACTTCCATCAAACGATTAAAGACGCTTGCGATAAGCACGATCCGGAATATTATCCCACGTTCAAGCGCTGGTGTGATGAATATTTCTATCTCAAACATCGCCAAGAAACGAGAGGAGTGGGCGGCATTTTCTTTGATTACCAAGATGGTCGGGGACAACTCTATCGAGGCCCCAATGCGGAAGGAGGAGCGGCACACTATAGTCAACAAGTGGGTGAAACCTCCCATACTTGGGAAGAGATCTTTGGCTTTGTGCAAAGTTGTGGTAATTCTTTCCTCTCTGCCTATCTTCCTATTATTGAACGCAGACAAGATACAGAATATGGCGATCGCGAGCGTGATTTCCAACTCTATCGTCGCGGACGCTACGTTGAATTTAACCTCGTCTACGACCGGGGAACCATCTTTGGCTTACAAACCAATGGTCGTACTGAGTCCATTTTAATGTCCTTACCGCCCCTGGTGCGTTGGGAATATTGCTATAGTCCAGAACCGGGTAGCCGAGAAGCAGAACTTTACGAGACGTTCCTAAAACCCCAAGATTGGGTTAACTGGGACAAGCAAGCTACTTCGAGCGAATTAGTCGGAGCCAAATAGATCGGTAATCTGAGCGATTTACTCTAGCGGAAGTTGGGCAAAATGTTCCAGCAATAGGCGGTGGATAAAAATATAGCCACCGCCTACTTTTTGCAGGAAAATGAGGCTGGTGCCGTAATCGAGAAAGCGGGCATAATTCCAGGGGATTTTGCCGGAATAATAGAGAACAGTTCGCAGGGTAAAGTGTTGTAAGCAGGCGATGCTTCCAGGGGAAAAGAGACCAATTAATAAACCGGCGATCGCGCCAACTAAAGTGGGATGTCCTACCATTTTCGCTAATACGATCAAGGTACAGATGCCTAGAGTGGTAAAAAAGGATGCATTGCGAGCGCTCAACCAAATTCCTTGATTGGGTACGGTATGGGTATCGATATCGCCCCCGCTTAAGCCCCTGAGTAAAATAAACATTACGCCTAAATTTAAGCCCGATACCCAAAAAATCAAGAGTTCCTTAACTCCCATATTTAAGCCATAAATGACATTAAAGACTAAGGCGACACTTAAGGCATAAAATCCACCGGCAATTAATCCGACTCGCAGACCGGGAATCAAATTCATCCTCATTTTGCGCCAAGACCATTTCATTTTTTCTACGGGTTCAATTCGAGGTAAAACCCACATTAAAATAATCCCTCCGGCGAGTCCTCCAGCGATGCCCAAAATTGATCCAGAGAGTAATCCGATCCGACTCCCGGCAATATGGCCCACACTACATCCAATGCCTAAAGCGCTGAAGATACCACCAATGAGGGCAATTAAACCGCAATATTTCAATTGCTCCGATTTTGTGGTTAAATAATTCGGTTGTATTCGCTCAATTAAAAATACGGTTTGAGAGTCTTTGATCATCCATTGGGCGAGTTGAATTAACCCGTTTTTGGTTTGAGATTTTGTATATAACTGTTCGCCGATTTTTCGGCTAAACATGCGCTCAATATAGGTGTTAAATAAATGATGGTGATACTGTTCTTTGGTTGCCCTAGGAAAATCGTCATAGCTCATACCTTGATAGGCTAATGCCATGATATTGAGCATTAAGGGAGATTGGGATAATTCTTGTAAAACGGGATCGGTTTGAATGGCTTGCCGTAAGCCGGATAAATCGGAGCCACAAAATTGTAAATATTGTTCAATGCGATCGGGGGTTAGGGGTTGGAGATAAATGGCGGCTAAAACTTGCAGTTTTTGCGAGAGTTGATCGTAGTCTTTGCGGCGACTGCAAATGACAATTTCTAGAGTGCCATGGTTTTGCATGAATTGATTTAAGGCAGTGACGCAAGCTGGACGCTTGTTAGGAGGAACTTCATCTAAGCCATCGAGCAGGAGGAGAAGTTCAGCGTTATTGATCCAATTTTGGCTAATTTCTTGAGGGATCTGATATTTGGTATAGAGTTCCCGAATTAACCAGTCTAAAATTGATTGTTTTTCGCCTAACCAGGAGGATAAGTTAAAGACGACTGGGATGGAATGATGATGATCTGGATTGGCTCGATGAATGAATTGTCGGGCGAGTTCTAAAAGGGTGGTGGTTTTTCCGGAACCAGGTTCGCCTAAAATGAGGAGCGATCGCCCCATCCCTAAAGCGTCGAATTTTTCCAGGGCTGAATGGTGAGTCACGGGAACCGGTTGCATTTGCTCGGTGTTTTGCCAAACTAACCCCCAAGGATGGGCGATCGCGTCATGACGTTCTTCGATTCCCAATTCGAGTAACACTCGTCCATGGAGCGAAGCTTCTAAAACTCCTTTCACCCAGTATAGATTGACTTTATTGAGTAAAATTTGACGATTGCGAAGCTCCGAGCGGCTTAAACTGGATTGAGGCGTTAATTGAACTTCTGCCTTTTTCCATACCAAAGGTAAGTACGCGGGATTCTGGAAAATGACGGGTAACCAGGTGGCGCAAGGGAACCGATCTTCTAAACCTTGTAGTTTTTCCCGCGCTACTCTGACGGACTCGTATAACTGGGTTTCCTGGGAGAAGTGATATAAAAAATGCTGCAAAAACTCGTGGGCGATGCGATCGGGGACTTGCTCCCGCATGACGATCATTTGCGGCAAATTGAGAGCGGCTAACTGTTGAGCGAGTCCCAAACCATCGCAGGAATTGAAAATGGCTAATTTTAAGCCGCGATCGATGCTGCGGTTTAAGGCATATTTTAATTGGTCTAAGCTTAAACTCTCTTGGGGATTGAGTTGAAAGCGACCTCCAGATTCACTGGAACTATGGCCGGCAAAAAAGAAAATATCCCAGGGTTGAGACCAGAGGCGATCGTGGAGTTGGGCAAAACTGGGACGCTCTAGATAAGTAATTTGTGCATTAGACAAGCGTTCTAAACTCTGTTGATCGGAGGCTAAATTTAAGCCGCTCTCTGCGCCCAATACGGCTAAAATATTCACTGTTCCCTGTAGGGTAAGTTCGGGTTTGATGCCTTGATAGTCGAGTAAACTGAGGGCAATTTCGGCTTTGGGATAGCGCTGCCAAAAGTCCCAAACTGTCCAAGGGAGTCTCTGGAGAACCCAATCTTGAGTTTGGATAATAATGCGGACTGGGGTTTGGCGATCGAGGGTTTCGAGGATGGCTTCGCGTAAATCGAGGACATTGGGTTGACGCAACCATTGGTTGAAGTGCGATCGCAGTTTTTCAGCCGCTTCTCGACATTGGGTTTGCTCTTCTGGAGTCGCTAAATGGGTTACTGCTAGGGTTGGAATCCGAATCCGAGTATCCAACCCCCCCAAGCGATGATAAGCTGACACCCACTCCTGATAGAGGTGGGGTAAATGGGGAGCTGCATCTAAAAACCGGGTCAACTCAACCTGTGGGGTGCGTCCTTCCTCCCCCAGTTGCAGCGTCACGGGAAACCCCTGCTCAAAATCTCCAGAGCCAATTTTGAAAACGATGCGTTTACTCACTCAACCCTATCCTGATTATCTCTGTTAGCGGCGATCGCACGATTGCAACCATTCTATCAAGCAAATCATCGTAGAGTACAATGAGCAACGACTCCATATATAGAGGATTGGTGCGTTACGCTTCGCTAACGCACCCTACTGCCGTGACACAGTTAAAATAGTGCATTAGCGTAGGGTGGGTTAGGCGGCTAAAACCTAGACTGTGATAGCAATCTCTCAATCCGCCGTAACCCACCATTTTAGGGTTGTCACGACATGAAAATTGTTAATTGTTAATTGATATAATCCTAACCCAAAGACGATCGCCGCCCATGACCGAAGACAATACGATCCGCATCCGAGGAGCGAGACAGCATAATCTCAAGCATATCGATCTGGAACTGCCCCGCGATCGCCTCATTGTCTTTACCGGAGTTTTGGGATTGGGAAAATCATCGTTATTGCTATGATCGAAGTGCTGTCCCATCCTTAGAAAAACCATGATACTCCAGTATAATCCTACAGATCACCTACCTTCGGCTAAAGACCTCCCCGACTCTGACGAGACTCCTGTGGATAACCAACTACAACACCTGATTGCTGGACTTCTCGAAGCCATTCTCGCGCTGATCTGGCCAGAACGGATGGATTGGTTTTTTGGAGTCGATATGGGAATTTATTACCATCCGAAGAAACCCGCTATTGTCCCCGATGGCTTTCTGAGTATGGGAGTGCCTCGAATTATTGACACCAATTTACGTCCCTCCTATGTCCTCTGGGAAGAAGAAAAAGTGCCCACTTTCGTGTTAGAAGTGGTGTCTCAAACAGGACGCAAAGAATATAGCAAAAAGAAAGCCGACTATGCCGAACTGGGAGTCTTATATTATGCCATTTATAACCCTTTACGAAAAAGGCTGCCTAAGCTAGAAGTTTATCAATTGCAAGGAGAAGAATATCAACGTCTCTCAGGAGAAGAACCGTTCTGGTTACCGGGAATTAATTTAGGACTCGGTAGAGGGGAAGGAACCTATCAAGGAATCACTAGAGAATGGTTGTATTGGTACAATGAGCAAGGAGAACGCTATTTAACTCCAGAGGAGCAATTGTTATCTGCAAGGCAACAGATAGCACAATTAACCGAAAAACTGAGGGAATTGGGAATCGATCCCAGTAGCTTGTAAGAGAGGAGATCGCTGCTGAAAGGGGCGATCGCTCCACCGAATTATCCGGATTGCATATTAAAATTACCCTTCATACCCATTCCAGTTTTCTCTTGTCACTTCTACTTCCCCAACTCTGGGAATGGTTAAATTAAACTGAAAAACGATCTGCTTATTTTCAATAGTAATATTTCTTATATCTATAAAACTTTTATCTGGCAATAGATCATCTGGTGAAACAGAGCTATCTGACTTGTTTTGATACCCAGACTCTTCTAACCATTCTGTAATATTTCTCCAATTCTCCACCTGAGCATTACTTTTCCTCACCAGACTTTTCACGTAAACATACAGAGTCCTACACACCTCACTTTCCACACCCTTAACACTTTTGTGCAGTTGTTGTGCCACTTCTGCGGGGGACAAGCCACACAGCAAACCCCGTAAATGTAACTTTTCCACCGGAGTCAACCGTTTTCCCTTAGCCGATGCCAAGTCGGTATACAACGTCTCCAAGTCCCATTCCTTGGCAGCTTCAGCAAACTGCACGTTACTTGATGGCATATGACACCTAATTTAAAAAAATTTTACCTAGCCAAATTATAGCTCAATTTACAGCGATCGCTATATCACGGCTGAGATTAACTGGTTTACGCTTATAGAAAAGCCTCACACTGCCTGCCCTAGTTGGTTTGGTGACTTGAGTATAGCCTGATCGGGCGGAAATAAATTCACAGTAGTACAGAGTGAGTATTGATATCATGTCAAATAACAATCAGAACTTCATTGCTATTCTGACTCTTTTGGTTGCAGTTATTGCCGGATTCCCCGGTTGTTGGTACTTCTTCAAAGATGAAATTTCACCTCATTTTCAAGGGATAAAAATCGAAAAGAGAATACCAGTTAATCAAAATATATAAGGGCTATTTTTGTTTATGTTATTGAATAGTAGTTCCCAAGACGGATTTCAACAAGAAGGGTCAATTGATGTCAGGCCTTTTATCGATCCTGAAGATGGAGGTTCGCTGAACGAAACTCCATCTTCATCGATACCAATGTATTTGACTCTTATGGTCAGTATTATTGCTCTTTCTCTCATCCTGCCAAAGGTTCTCGGCATTATTTCTGTCCTAAAAAAAGCAAGAGACTATCAAGATAGTGAGCTAGTGTTTATATCCGATCTGGCAACGCAATATTCTCTTGAACAGGATGAAGTTCTAAATAATTTAGAACAACTTGAAATTGAGATGCAATATGAAGAAGAAAGTGGTAAACCATGTATAAGCGGAGATTCTTCTGAACGTTTTAAGGATTATCTTGCTCAAAAACACAGTGAGAAAGATTGTTCTGAAGGGGTTGAGGAATCAAGCCAACCGAAAATTAAAACAATCAAATGGCTGAAGGTTTGTTATGAGTGTTGCGTGGACTTTATTAGGTCAATTTTTTCTAAATAGCTCCCTGTATTTTCTCTCCATCATAGCTATCATTTCTGTTGGTGGGTGTAGCTTAAAGCAGGATGTAGCAAGATTTGGCGCGAATGGAACACAGGATGTCCCTGGATACACAACTGCTGAGAGAGAGGCAAAATTCTCAACGATGGAAAGCCCCTTTGGAGAAATTCAACCCTTATTTGTAATCTATACTTCAAATACAGGAAAATCTTATGTTTGGTTCATGCTTAGACCACTGGGAATATATTCCAGTGAGGAGAGATCTACAATCATAGTTAATAATCTTGAAACTTACAGACAAGAGAAAATGACTGAGATTGCTTGGGGTACTCTAAATGGTGAAAATATTATGTGCGCCTACACAGAGAAAACACCCCAAGAGTGTCAGCTTATATTGACTCTTTCACCTGATGTTGACGCTGATCAGGTTCTGTATCTCTTACGTTGTAAATTAGAGACACCAGATGCTCCTGCATGTGCTGAAGCAATAAGAAGCTGATTAATATTAAATCTCTTTAATAAGAGATTCGTAACGGATTATTGAGCTATGGGTAAGGTAATAGATTTAGATTTTGAATGAATCGGTAATCGCGCTGGTTTTTACTGATCAAAGGATAATCCCATATTATTGCTGTAGCTGCAATCAAACTATCAGCAATTAATAGACCGTGACTGAGCCGATACAAGCGTAATAATTGAACAGCTTGATCTGAAATGGCTTGGTTGATCGGGATCGCATCAAAACGCTGAAGAAATTTTTCTAAAGCCTGCAATTCTAATTTGTTCGCACAGCCAACGATTAACTCCATTTTCGTAACGATGCTAAGAGCCAACCTAGAACTAGATTGTAGCTGTTGGAGACAATTGACAGCTTCCGGAATACTGCGAGCAGCGTCAATGATGATATCAGTATCGATTATCGTTGAACTATTCATGAGCTTTTGACCACTCATTCTCTCGCAAATTTCTTAGCCAACTCCTACTCCCTAATTCTTCGCGATCGCGCCACATGCCAATAAACTCATCATCCATTAGATCGGCTTGCAATGATGAAGAGGTAGATTCAGCATCTTTATACTTCTCTTTCAAAGACTCTATCAGCCTGATGACTTGAGTTTGTGCTTCAGGAGGGAGAGCTAAAAACTCACTGAGGAACTCTTGATTTTGCATTGTTTATCCTTGATATCTCTTATTTACCAACTCTAACCTGCTGTGAGACTTTTTGGCTGATAAATCTACAATTTCTCGACCACTTTCTGCTTGGTGCTTTTGCAAATCAGCAAAGATAGCTTTTAGGTCATGGTTGAATACAGCAGAATACTCTTGACGAATTCTGTGGATTTCCTCAACAATTGGATCTTGATACATAATTAATATCCAAGTAATTCATAGGGTGTACAAAAAATGGGTAGCTTGTATCCAAAATCTAGACTAATTTCTGCCAATTTCCTTTGAATTTGAGCATTAGCAATATGCTTGCAATTCCATGTGAGCAGATAATCCATACCGTGAATAGTTGCAACTGCCATATGAACGGCATCAATATTAGCTTTTGTCGGAAGGTTGCTGTGTTCCAAGAATTGACCGGCTAAATCAAACACTAACTGGTTTAAATCAAGTAGTGTAAGGTCGCCCATAAATTCCAGTCTTTGAGATGCAATTTTAGGATCGCCTTTGGATGCTTCTTTGACAACTGCTAGTGAGGAGTAGAGTTGGAAATAACTGCGGCATGTATCCCACCATTCTCTAGTTATCTCACTATTAGCAGCAACGATAAGGTCTCTGCTCGGTCGAGCCGTCAGATAGCCCAAAATACTTGTTTCAATGTAAACAGTTTCACTCATTCAGGAAATGGACAGTAGTCTTTTGCTATTTTAACGTAATTTTCAGATAAAGAGAGGATGGGGTACGCTCAAAAGTTAGCGGCCATGTCTAAAGGCGCTACAATACTCAATGCCTTAAAGCTAGTCTGAGTCTATCGAACTCACCCTAACCCAAAGACGATCGCCGCCCATGACCGAAGACAAGACCATCCGCATCCGAGGAGCGAGACAGCATAATCTCAAGAATATCGATCTGGAACTGCCCCGCGATCGCCTGATTGTCTTCACTGGGGTGTCCGGATCGGGCAAATCCTCCCTTGCCTTTGATACCATCTTTGCTGAAGGGCAACGGCGCTATGTGGAGTCCCTCAGTGCCTATGCGCGGCAGTTTTTGGGTCAGGTGGATAAACCGGATGTGGATAGCATCGAGGGGTTGAGTCCAGCCATTTCTATCGACCAGAAATCAACCTCCCATAACCCCCGCTCGACGGTGGGAACAGTGACCGAAATTTATGACTATTTGCGCTTGTGGTTTGGTCGTGCGGGAGAACCCCATTGTCCGATTTGCGATCGCTCCATTGCTCCCCAAACCATCGATCAAATGTGCGATCGCATCCTGGAACTTCCCAACCGTACCCGCTTCCAAATTCTCGCTCCCGTAGTCCGAGGCAAAAAAGGAACCCATAAAAAGCTGCTCTCTAGTTTAGCTTCCCAAGGATTTGTCCGAGTGCGAATTAATGGTGAAGTTCAGGAACTTTCCGACCCTATCGAACTCGAAAAAAACCGCAAACATGACATCGAAATCGTCATCGATCGCCTGATCATCAAACCCGGATTAGAAGAGCGCTTAACCGACTCCTTAAGCACCGCGCTCCACCACGGGGAAGGGATGGCCATGATTGAAATAATTGCCGATACAGACCCCGAAACCCTCCTGTTTTCCGAAAACTTTGCCTGTCCCGAACATGGCGCAGTCATGGAAGAATTATCCCCCCGATTATTTTCCTTTAACTCTCCCTATGGCGCTTGTCCCGACTGTCACGGGTTAGGAAGTCATCGCCAATTTTCCCCAGCACTGCTCATTCCTGACTCAGACGCTCCCCTGTTGCGGGCGATCGCTCCCTGGTCAGAAAAAGAAAACACCTACTATTTATCCTTACTCGAAAGTGTGGGAGAAGCCTATAATTTTGAATTAACAACCCCCTGGAAAAAACTCACCCCCGAACAACAAGAAATCATCCTTCACGGCACAACCGAAGAAATCTATCTCGAACCCCAATCCGACTATCGCCAAGTCTCCGGTTATCATGCCAAATTTAAGGGAGTTATCCCCATTTTAGAGCGCATTTACCATGAAACCGGCTCCGACTTACAAAAACAGAAACTCGAACCCTATCTCATCGATCAACCCTGCAATTCTTGTCAAGGAAAACGACTCAAACCCGAAGCCCTATCCGTCCGTTTAGGGCAATATCACATTCACGATTTAACCGAAATTTCCATCACTGATTGTTTGCAGAAAATTAAGGACATCAACCTATCCGAGCGCCAAGCGAAAATCGGCGAACTTGCCCTGAAAGAAATTCAAGCTAGACTACAGTTTTTAATCGATGTAGGCTTAGACTATCTTACCCTCGATCGTCCGGCAATGACCTTATCTGGAGGAGAAGCGCAACGCATCCGGTTAGCCACACAAATTGGCGCAGGTTTAACGGGAGTTTTATATGTGTTAGATGAACCGAGTATTGGCTTACATCAACGGGATAATTCTCGCCTGCTGCAAACCTTAACTAAATTGCGCGATTTAGGCAATACTTTAATTGTGGTTGAACATGATGAAGAAACCATCCGCAATGCCGATCATCTGGTGGATATTGGCCCCGGTGCAGGGGTGCATGGTGGGGAAATTGTCGCCCAAGGAACTCTAGAGCAATTACTGGATAATGAGTTATCTGTTACCGGTGCTTATCTGTCAGGAAAGCAAGTCATTGAAACGCCAAAAAAACGCCGGGAAGGAAACGGGCGATCGCTCCAACTCAAAAATGCCCACAAAAACAATCTCAAGCATATCAATCTGGAAATTCCTTTAGGCAAACTCGTCAGTATTACCGGAGTTTCCGGTTCCGGAAAATCCACCCTCATTAATGAACTCCTTTATCCTGCGCTCCAACATCATTTAAACCGGAATATTGCCTTTCCCCCAGAATTAGGAAAAATCACCGGACTCGATGCCATTGATAAAGTGATTGTCATCGATCAATCTCCCATTGGCAGAACACCAAGATCCAATCCTGCCACCTATACCGGTGTTTTTGATTCCATTCGCGCCATTTTTGCTGAAACCATCGAAGCCAAAGCCAGAGGATATAAACCCGGTCGCTTTTCTTTTAATGTCAAAGGGGGACGCTGTGAAGCTTGCGGAGGACAAGGGGTAAATGTGATTGAAATGAATTTTTTACCCGATGTTTATGTGCAATGCGAAGTCTGTAAAGGCGCTAGATATAACCGGGAAACCCTGCAAGTGAAATATAAAGGATATTCGATTGCCGATGTTTTGAACATGACAGTTTCTGAAGCTTTAGAAGTGTTTCAAAATATCCCCAAAGCGGTTAACCGTTTGCAAACTTTGGTCGATGTTGGCTTAGGATACATTCATCTCGGACAACCTGCCCCAACCCTCTCTGGAGGAGAAGCGCAACGGGTGAAGTTAGCGACAGAATTATCCCGGAGAGCAACTGGAAAAACCCTTTATTTAATCGATGAACCGACTACCGGACTCTCGTTTTATGATGTCCATCAACTGCTGAATGTTCTACAGCGTTTAGTGGATAAGGGCAATTCTATGATTGTGATTGAACATAATTTAGATGTAATTCGCTGCTCCGATTGGATTATTGACTTAGGCCCAGAAGGAGGCTATAACGGAGGTGAGGTTGTAGTTACTGGAACCCCAGAGGAAGTTGCCCAAACTTCTCAGTCTTATACTGGGTTTTATTTGCAAGAAGCTTTAGATTGTAGGGAAGATAATTAAAAAACATGACATACCGTAAATTATTTGTGGTTGGTTGTCCTCGTTTAATAATGTACTAACTTTTGATTAGATTTTACTTGCACTTCTGGTAAATTGATAGCTTCTAAGACCTTGAGATCGACCTTCTGGGAAGCTAAATCAATATCAATATTTTATTCTATCTTCTTTATCGGAGAGTGACAGAAGAGGTTTAACGATCGCGGAGAATTGCTTAATGTTACCCTGACACCCGGCAATACGGATGACCGAAAACCAGTTTACCAAATGGTTCAGCACTTGACCGGTAAGCTATTTGGTGATAAGTGCTACATTTCCTGCTCCCTCACTGAGCAACTTTGGCAAGCTACCGGATTCATTCATTGATGCGGAACCGGGGACTTGAACCCCGAAGTCCTTGCGGACACTAGAACCTGAATCTAGCGCGTCTACCAATTCCGCCAGTTCCGCTCATGGGAGGCTATCAGCAACTTAAGCAAGCACTCCGATCTTCTATTATTATCGATTTTTAGTTTAAAGTCAAGTCCACAATCAATTTAGGCTCGTAGAGCTTTGACCGGATCGAGTTGACTGGCTTGCCAAGCTGGAAACAAGCCTGCTCCCATGCCCACAACAAGGGCCGATCCGAGGGAAAATCCAGCGACTGGGGGATCGAAGCGATAGGGTAAGTCAAAGCGATCGCTAACAATTAGGGTTACACCGTGAACTGTGACGATCGCCATTATTCCCGCCACCAAACTCAGTAGGGTGGCTTCGAGGATAAATTGATGGAGAATATCGCGCTCCGTTGCCCCAATAGCCAAACGCAATCCAATCTCGGCAGTCCTTTCCATCACCGAAGCAATGCTAATGTTGGCAATGCCCACACCCCCAACAAACAGAGCGATTAATCCCACCAATGCTAATCCTTGGGAGGCTAACTTCAGGGTCGTTTGTTGTTCTAAGATTTCATCGATATTCGTTCCTACCCAAAACCCCTGTTGCGGAAATCTTTGCTTCATTAAAGCCTCGACCTGCTTTTCTAGATC
Organism: Roseofilum capinflatum BLCC-M114; assembly: GCF_030068505.1. Lineage (NCBI taxonomy): Bacteria > Bacillati > Cyanobacteriota > Cyanophyceae > Desertifilales > Desertifilaceae > Roseofilum > Roseofilum capinflatum. Next base: position 71,611 of record NZ_JAQOSO010000087.1, on the reverse strand, counting down.
GTTAAGCTGTTCTAGACTTTGGGGGCGAATTAACATATTATGAAACGTCCGAGAACCAGTCAGGGCATAATGAACAGTTGCAGGAATGAAGACCAGTCCTTGTCGCTCCCCTTCGGCTGGAAGGGTAGAAACAATACCAATAATAGTATAGGGTCTGCCCTGAATGTATAGACGTTGATTGATGGGATTGCGGTCTTCAAAGAGCTGATCGACCAAATATTGATCGACGATCGCCACTGCCCGAAACTCAGTAAAATCTCTAGGCGTAAAGGGTCTTCCTTTAATCACTTTCCGGCCCGAACTGGAAAGCAAGGCTTCAGATACCGCACTTGTCGTAGCACTAGCTTGCTGGTCTTCAAAGAACACTGACCCCCCCCAACTGATATATTGTTTGGTGGCGATCGCCTCCACTCCGGTTAACTGTTGATGGAGAAACTCCTTATCCTCTGGAGTCATATGCCCTTTCCAGATTTCTACCTGTGGGGACTCTCGTTCAGCTAAGTCTCTCTCCATGACAGCTCTGGAAATCGTACCCACTTTCAAGGTGGCATCAACGGCAAAAACGCCCATAAACACTCCAACCAGGGTTAACCCCGATCGCAAGGGATTACGCCAAAGGGAACTCCACGTCAGTAGAATTAAATTGGGTAAGGATAAACTCATCTTTTCTCTATCGGTTGCGCTGGGTATGTAGCACTTTTGGCTGTACCTATAGAGTATATCAATTGACTCCTCCCCGGTCTAAAGACACGGGGATTCCTAATCATCACTAATCAGGGTTTCTGTTTCATCGCACCAGCCTTCCGAGATTTACTCTCTTCAGGTCTTACAGTCGCTCCACAGACTGAAACCGCCAGCCCAGCGGCCAAAATATTCTTTGCTGCATTAACATCACGATCATGGTTGCACCCACAGTCAGGACACACCCAATCACGAATATTAAGCGGCATTTTGTCAACGATGTGCCCACAGTTAGAACAACGTTTAGATGATGGGAACCAACGGTCAATCTTGACCAGTTCCCGCCCATACCATTCCGCTTTGTATTCCAACTGTCGAACTATCTCACCCCAACTTGCATCACTAATAGAAAGGGCAAGCTTGTGGTTTTTGATCATGTTCTTCACAGCCAAGTCCTCTACAACGATCATTTGGTTTTCACAAATCAATTGAGTCGTCAGCTTGTGAAGATGGTCTTGTCTAGCATCGGCAATTTCAGCATGGATACGAGCAACCTTAAGCCGTGCCTTATATCGGTTGTTCGAGCCTTTCTGTTTCCGTGCCAGTGCTTTGTGAGCTTTGCGAAGTTTCCGACGCTTATCCCGAAACGTTTTAGGGTTGGTTATCTTAGTGCCGTCACTCAGGGTCAACAAACTGGAAATACCCAAGTCAATCCCTAGCTTGCCGGTAGCTGGTGGCAATGGCGCAATGCTGATATCAACCAACAAGGATACATACCAGCAACCAGAAGGTGTAAGTCTTACGGTGATAGTGCTAGGCACTGCTTCTTTAGGGAGTTGTCTAGACCACCGAATCGGTAATGGATCAGCGCACTTCGCCAAATATACATTGCCATCACGATACTTGAAGGCAGACTTGGTGAACTCTGCACTTGCGCCGTTCGACTTTTTCTTGAAATTGGGATACTTAGCCCGGCCTGCAAAGAAGTTTGTATATGCCTTCTGCAAATGCCTTAAGCCTTGCTGTAATGGGACACAACTAACTTCATTCAGAAAGTCTAATTCATCCAGTTTCTTCCACTCAGTTAGCATTGCCGACGTTTCCTTATATCCGATACGCTCTTGCCGCTCATACCATGCTTCAGTCCTTGCCGCTAATGCACGGTTATAGATCAAGCGAGTACAGCCAAGCGTCTTCCTCAACAGGGTTTCCTGTTCAGGAGTTGGATAAAAACGAAACTTAAATGCTTTTTGAGTCATGCTCACATTATATCATTTATTGTGTGAGACTGCGGCTAAAGCCGCTTGCCTCGCTTTTCCTCCCCACTCTAAAGAGACGGGGTTTCCAAGCTCAGTGGAGGCTCTCATGACTTTAAAAACAGAGTTAACCGCCCTAGGGGGGCGGCATTCTCAAGAAACTTTTATTGATGCGCTAAAGTCCCTCGTCTGGGAGATTGGGGAACCTGTGGCGGTTTAGAGAGAGGGTTTATTTTGAGTAATCAGTTGAATTTGCTGTAACAGACATTCAACTTCAGCTTCTAAGTGCAGATATTTCACTTGTTGATCGGCCTGATACAAATTCTGCATCTTTTTCCAGGATGCTTTAGCTTGAACGGAGGTTGATGCAGATTTGTTTTGAGTAGCCAAGGCAACAGCAGAAGAGTTTTTCATTTGGTTTAGGAGGATATGCTTATTCACACCACGGGAGAATTATAGCCTAACTTTTTCTAATCATCAAGTTTTGTAACGAGATGCTAGAAACGGGTGACGCTCAACTGGAGGATACCGGCGGCGATCGCTGTCCATATCAGCAAAATGATGATCCCTCCAGGGATAAACGTCAACAAACCAATGCCTCGAAGTATCCAGAGGATGGCAGCCCCTGCGAGGCTAAATACAAATAACCAGTAGACGGGACTACTCGATCTCATATTCATATTTACCTTGCCTGTTTCATCCTAGATTGAGAGTTTGGCCAAGGAATATTAGCACGTTTGGCCAATTCACGTGCCACGGCGATCGCACCCCATTGATTAATATGGCTGGGATCGGCAAAATAGTCAGGATTTTGTAAATTTTTTAGCTCAGGGTGAACCAAATTCACCACCTTTAAACCTTGATGATTGACCCACCCATTAAGTTCCTGATGAAACTCTTGTTCATAGCCCAAACGGACTGGATCGAGATAATCGGCCGTCAGGGGAAGATTGACGAATACTAAGGGGATCTGCCGTCTTTGGGTATAAGCAACCAGTTGAGAAAGGGCGATCGCCTGTTCTCCCTGAAGATAAAATCCACTATAATCGCCATCAAACTGTCCGGCAATGCGAGGATACTGAGTATAGTAAGTTTGTGGATTAAAGACTTGCTCAACCGGTAAAAAGCCCAAAGGCGTTAAATCGCTCAACGTGCGGTTCGCCTGAATAGTGGCTAGAGCCTTCTCCCAGATTGAAGCTTGATGGCGTTCAGAAACCGGAGGCAATAGACAAGGAGAACTTAAGGTATGAGAGAGTAAGGATATCGATGGCTCTGAACTGGCAAAAGGTACAGGGAAGTCATAACACTGCTCGCCATCTGGTAACAGTAGGGGAACCATAGGGCGCACTCCCTGCAAGAGGAGTTGATAGCCTTCCGAGGTAAGAATTGATTCATAGGTACGATCGCGCCGACCGCTATTAAATGCCCGTACTCCATCAGCCCAGAGAATCAGACGAGGAAGTTGATCGGGGGTAAGAATTTCCCGAATTAATAGATCGACCACTTGGGCTGTGGCCCCATTAATGCCAAAATTGTAGATCCTCAAGGGCCCGGAAGATCCCTCCCCTAGGGCTTTTCTTAAGGCTAAAGGATCGACCCCTTGCAGGGCGCGGGAACTGCCCACAATTAGAATATCAGGGGGCCCATATAAGGCCACTTGATATAAATACCAACCCAGATGCTCATTGAGTCGTTGACTGCCAAAATTAGCCGGAGTAAAGCGGGTTAAACCCGGTTGGGGAAATCCTCCCTCCATGGCTAACCATCCGGAAACCCCAGATTCTTGAGTCTCCAGGGTAGAAACCTGAGTGGGTTGGTGGGCATAGGCTTGCCAGAGGCGATCGCTACTTTCCCAAGGTAGGAGGACACTCGGCAAGAGGAACAACCAGAAGCTTATCACCATAGATCCATTTTGATGCTCTTTTCGTAAGATAAAGGCGATCGAGGCATAGTGGCATAGATTTATTAAATGAGTTGATGTTACAAAACTTTATTATGTTACCCTCATCCTCTATACTACCCAAAGGCTTATTTGTACGAGTTACATGAAGGAGTACCAAATCGCATGATGGTGTCGGAGGCACAAAGACCCCTGACCGTTCCCAAAGAGTTGCTTCATCCACCTGAGACGTTTTTGAATCTCAATGTGATCATGTTTATGGCAGCTCTGATCTTAATTGGACTGTCAGTCTGGGGATATTGGTGGGGGGGGTTACCCCATTGGCTCTCATTTGTTGAGAGTATTTTGGCATTGCATTTAGCAGGAACGATCATTCATGATGCCTCCCATAATGCTGCACACCGCGATCGCCTACTGAACGCCATTCTCGGTCATGGTAGCGCCCTCATGCTCGGTTTTGCCTTCCCCGTGTTTACCCGCGTCCATATTGAGCATCACCTCAACGTCAACGACCCGGAAAACGATCCCGATCATTTTGTCTCCACCGGGGGCCCCCTCTGGCTGATTAACGCTCGCTTCTTCTACCACGAGATCTACTTTTTCCGGCGCAAACTGTGGAAAAACAATGAGCTGCTCGAATGGTTTCTCAGTCGTTTAGTGGTCGTGGCGATCGTCGCAGCCGCCTCTCATTGGGGGTTCTTAAGTTATATCCTCAACTTCTGGTTCGTTCCCAGTGGTATCGTTGGCTTGGCCCTGGGCTTATTCTTCGACTATCTTCCCCATCGCCCCTTCCATGAAACTGCCCGATGGAAAAACGCCAGAGTTTACCCCAGTCCCATCCTCAATCTGTTAATCTTTGGGCAAAACTATCATCTTGTTCATCATCTTTGGCCCTCCATTCCCTGGTACTACTACCAAAAAACCTATGGAGTCATGAAGCCTCTGTTAGACCGCAAAGGCTGCACCCAAACCCTAGGACTGCTAGAAAAAAAGAGTTTCTGGAGTTTCCTGTACGATGTATTCATCGGCATTCGTTTCGGGGGGCATGGCAAGGCTAAAAATTAGCTAGATTTGATCGGCTCCATCCATTCGATCCAGAAGTTGATATAATTCTTCAAACTGGAAAGAATCCGTCAAAGCCTCTAAAGATTTAGCTAGACCTCGATCGTAGTCTTGTAGTTCAATAAGGAGCTGCAACATATAGTCTATATCCCCCTCTAGGATAGCTTGGCGAAAGTTTTTATTCCAAGCGTGGGGCAGGTTTTGTAGTTGTTCCAGAGTTGATGCGGGAGTAACGGGAGCTGATTTCTGGCAACTAGATGTGGAGATAAATTGTGCATTGAGATGCTGTTCGAGAATGGTAAGAATCTGTTCTTGTTTAAAGGGTTTGCCAATAAAATCATTACAGCCTAAATTAATAAATTTGCTCTGGTTTTCAGCAAATGCACTAGCACTTATAGCGATAATTACCACTCGGCCATCTGGCATTTGTTGACGGATCTTTTGCGTTGCTTGTTCGCCATTAAGTTTGGGCATTCTCATATCCATAAAAATGAGATCGGGTTGCCAAGCTTGACATTGTGCAATTGCTTCTTCACCATCCCTTGCTTCCAGGACTTCAAAACCCCAATTCTTTAACATAATCACCAGCAGTTGACGATTCATTTGATTGTCATCAACCACCAAAATTCGATACTGAGGTTGATCGGGAGCTAGGCTAACTTGGTCATTGTTATGGGTTAATTGCAAATCACAAACGCTTGATTCTTGGGCAATGGGAATATCAAACTTAAAGGTTGTACCTTTTCCTAGTTCACTCTCGACGGTTAATTCGCCTCCAAGTAAATGCACAAATTTTTGACTGATCGCTAACCCTAATCCTGTTCCTTCTTGACTATTTTTTCCACTTTTAGTTTGTACAAATGCTTCAAATAGATGGTTGATTTCTTCCGAGGCAATGCCTACCCCTGTATCGCTAACTTCAAAGAGTAGATGGTTGCTATCTAGACTTGGGAGTTTAATGGTTAGAGTTACGGAGCCTCGATCGGTAAATTTAATGGCATTATTGAGTAAATTAACTAAAATTTGTTGCAGTTTCGTTTCATCAGTATTCAGGAGATCGGGAACATCGGGTTGGCGGTTGATCTTCAACTCTAATTCTTTTTTATCAGCTTTTGGCACGAACATCACTTCAAGATTTTCGAGTAGAGTTTCGAGGGGGAACGTTTTAGGCTCAAATGCGATATGACCGGCTTCAATTTTGGAAATATCGAGGACTTGATTAATTAAGCTGAGTAAATATTCGCCACTATTTTCAATAATTTTTATGAATTCGCGATCGCGTTGAGAAAGGGTGGGACTATTGATTAAAAGCTGGGGATAGCCGAGGATAGAATTGAGAGGGGTACGAAGTTCGTGGCTCATATTGGCCAAAAAGGTGCTTTTGGCTTGATTGGCAGATTCGGCGGCTTCTTTGGCTTGTTGTAATTCTAACTCTAGTTGTTTGCGATCGCTAATATCTAAGGCAATCATGGTTGCATTCCAGCATTGTTGCTCTTCATCCCATGTAGAATTATGGGTTTGGGAGATCCATCGAGTATTGCCGCTCTTATCATAAATTCGATACTCATAGACTCCCCTTTTTTCGGCAAAAATATCAGTCAACACTTGTTCTTCAATGAGTTCCCAGTCCCTGGGATCAATCCGGGAAACCCACAAATAAGGATCGGAGATTAACTCATGCGGGGCATAGCCAGAGATGATCTCACTACCTTCAGAGACTTGATTGATTTTCCAGGTGCGATCGGCATACACTTGTAAGTAGGTGATCGCACCACTGGCGCTATTAAAAATTCTTTTGAGTTTTTGCTCTGAGGCTTGGATGGACAGTTCGAGTTGTTTACGCTCTGTAATATCTTTAGTGACGACCAGTACATAGGTTTCGTTTTGGATTTGGCATAATTCAGCCGAAACCAGTACGGTTTTGATTGCACCTGATTTAACTTTTATGGGGAGTTCTAGATTGGAAACACTTCCTTCTGATTTGAGGATATTCAAAAATCGTTCTCGATCGCTCAAATTTCCCCAAAGTTGCAAGTCTAGTGTAGTATAACCAATCACTTTGTCACGAGAGTGTTCTAGGAACTCAATCTGCCTCTGATTGGCTTCTATCAGTTTTCCGTCAGACAGATTAACAATAGCAATAGGATCGGGGCTAGTGCGGAAAATTGTAGCAAATTTTTCTTCTGATTCCTGTAGAGCGTTTTGAAGCTGCTCGGCAGTGCGCTCAAATGAGTCAGATAAACAGGAGATTTCGGCGATCGCACTGTGCTTACCCATGGAGGGTTCCCAGTGTCGTTCGGCTAAGGCGATGCTCTCTTCGCTGAGGCGCTGAATGGGGGTAGCAATGATCTGTGAAGTTAAGGTTCCCGTTCCTAGGAAAATAATGAGGGCGATCGCCGATAATTTTAAGGTGCGGTTTTGATTGGCTTTAATTTCAGCCGCAAAATCGGATTCTGGAATCGAGACAACAATCAAGCAATCGAGTCCATAGTCATCTGCATAGGGGGTAATCTGCACAAACTCCTTTCGATCCTTAATCTTAAAACTGAAGGTTTGAGCCTGTTTGATATTTTTCAATGTGCCAAAACGCTCTTGCAGTGCCAAGACAATCGCCTGAGTGTGTGGATCTTTAGATTCTATGAAGGGGGGTTCTAGGGTAGACGTGGCCATCAAGTCTCCAGAACGTTTTATAATCGAACTTTGACCCCATTGAGAGAAGTTTAATTCACTCAAGAATATGCTCAGTTCTGATCCATTTATAGGGGAGGCAACACCCTCCTGAAAAGACTCAAGATTGTTGAATTTAAAAACGGGTTGATTTCGAGCCTCTCGATCTCCTTTTGAGACTTCTGGGGGAATAAGACTGTAATCCTCAATTTCTTGACTAATTACGCTGGATGTATTGGTTAATAAACGATGGGAAAAATCATTAACAGATGCTTGACTGGTATTGTAAGTCAAGTATTGTACTAGACCCAGAATGATGACTAATTGCACCAAAAAGGGGACAATCAAAACAACTTGTAGAGGAAATTTCAAAGATCGCAGTTTAGAGATAATATATTTCATGGCTGATAATCGGCCCTAGACAGACTTGTGATAACGAATTAAACCCAATCGAGCTAAGTTATTTGGGGTGTAATACCATCATATCTCTGGTTTTCAGATTCGTGGGTTTATTCGGTTTCACATCTCCAAGTAGTTTTCGTATAACTTAGTCTGGTCAAGTTAGAGGTTTTTCAAGCTCCCGCTATAATGCCTAAGCGTTTAGCGGCGAGTTCTTGACTCTATTTTCTCATAATTATGGTAAAATAAGGATACAATCAACAGCTCCTTTCAGGAAAATAAAAACAGTAGATTCCTTGAGTACCCCATCAAACAGTCAAGAAATACACCTCAGTTTGGCTCGCGCAAGTATTCGCCGATCGCTGGCCCAGTATAACCCCTTGCTGCGCCAGGATCGTACTCTGGCGATTCAACCGGAACTGAAAATACTTAATGCTAACCTGGAAAAACTGGATCAAAATGTGATTCGGATTGCTGCGTTTGGCTTGGTGAGTCGGGGAAAGTCGGCGGTTTTGAATGGATTAGTGGGGCAAAAAATTCTGCCCACCGGCCCCATTCATGGGGTGACGCAATGGCCGCGATCGGTGCGTTGGATACCCCAAGGACAAAGTAAGGTGCAAATCGAGTTAATCGATACTCCTGGACTCGATGAAATTGGCGGCGAAGTGCGGGCGGATATGGCCAGAGAAGTGGCCCAAGAAGCGGATTTAATTCTGTTTGTGGTAGCCGGAGATATTACCCAAACAGAATATGATGCCCTGCTGTTTTTAGCCCATACCCACAAACCGTTAATTTTGGTCTTTAATAAGGTTGATTTATATCCCGATCCGGACTTAGAAGCTATTAGCCGCAATCTGCAACACTTGGGGCAACCGCAAGAGTTAACCCAACTGCTGACGACAAAGGAAATGGTGCGAGTGGCGGCCGAACCGATGCCCAGACAAGTGCGGGTGGAATTACCCGATGGCCAGGTGCGCTATGAATGGGAATATCCGGCTCCCCAAATTGAGGAATTGCGGGCAAAAATTTTGCAGGTGCTGAACCGGGAAGGGCGATCGCTGCTTGCCCTGAATGCCTTAGTGCAAACCCAAGCCGCCGAAGCCAGAATTGCCCAAAAAACCTTGGATGTTCATCATCACCAGGCAGAAGCCCTGATTTGGCAGTATGCCCGCTCTAAAGCCTTAGCCATTGCCGTTAATCCCATCGCTCTCTTAGACATTCCAGGGGGGGCGATCGCCGATTTAGCCCTGATTCGCGCCCTCAGTCGCTTATACGGCTTACCCCTCACCGATCGGGAAGCGCGAAAACTGTGGACAACCCTGTTCTTGAGTTCTGGAGGCTTAATCTTAGGGGAACTGATGACTATTCTTCTGGGACTCGGAAAAACCGCCGCCACCGTCATCGGAGCAACCGGAGAAACCGCCGGGTTAGGCGCTTGGATATCAGGAGCAATCGTGCAAGGGGCGATCGCCGGTTATGGAGCCTATCAAGTCGGGCAAATCACCCGCATCTATCTGCAACAAGGCTGCACCTGGGGCAATTTGGGGCCAAGTACCGTTATCGAGCAAATTCTCCAAGAACTCGATTCCCAAGCCATCCTCTATCGACTACGCCAGGAAATCGAGTCCTCGCTCTATTAGGGATGGGGTAGGGATGGGGAGATCTCCAATTACCCATTCCCCATTCCCCTCTGAATCTTGATAGGATTTAAAACGCTCAATCGCAAACACAGAAGGTATAAGCATGGCATCCATCCGCGAGTTGCACCAACAGCTTGTGACGAAAGAGCGATCGGCTGTAGAGTTGGCCCAAGAGGCGATCGATCGCATTGAAACCCTAGAACCAAAGCTCCATAGTTTTTTGGCAGTGATGGGAGAACAAGCCTTAGCCCAAGCCAAGGCTGTGGACGAGAAAATCGCAGCCGGAGAAGAGATCGGGCCGTTGACGGGGATTCCGATCGCCATTAAAGATAATATGTGTACCCCTGGAGTGCCCACTACCTGCGCCTCCAAAATTCTCCAGAACTTTATCCCCCCCTACGAATCTACCGTTACCCAAAAGCTCAAGGATGCAGGAGCAGTCATCGTCGGCAAAACCAACCTGGATGAGTTTGCCATGGGTAGCTCCACGGAAACCTCTGCCTATCAACTCACCGCCAACCCTTGGGATTTAAGCCGCGTTCCGGGGGGTTCATCCGGGGGTTCGGCGGCGGCTGTAGCTGGCTCAGAATGCCCGGTATCCCTCGGATCGGACACGGGGGGATCGATTCGGCTTCCGGCTTCGTTTTGCGGCATTGTGGGCTTAAAACCGACCTATGGCTTAGTGTCCCGATATGGCTTGGTCGCCTATGCCTCATCCTTGGATCAAATTGGCCCCTTTGGGCGCACTGTAGAAGATGCAGCTATTGTTTTAGAGGCGATCGCCGGTTACGATCCCAAAGACTCCACCAGTCTCAACGTCAAAATTCCCCACTATGCCGATTTACTCAAACCCAACCTCAAATCCAAAGGACGGTTAAGAATTGGCATCATTACCGAAACCTTTGGCGCAGGACTCGATCCAGAAGTCGATGAAGCCGTCAAAAAAGCCATTAGCCATCTACAAGATTTAGGCGCAGAAATTCAAACCATTTCCTGTCCCAATTTCCGCTATGGTTTACCCGCCTATTACATTATTGCCCCCTCCGAAGCCTCCGCCAATCTAGCCCGGTATGATGGCGTAAAATACGGCTTCCGGTCAGAACAAGGCGATAACTTGCTCTCCATGTACGAACAAACCCGCGCCCAAGGATTTGGTCAAGAAGTCAAACGGCGGATTATGATCGGAACCTATGCCCTATCCGCCGGATATTATGATGCCTATTATCTCAAAGCCCAAAAGGTACGCACCCTAATTAAACAGGACTTTGAAAAAGCCTTTGCTTCAGTGGATATCTTAGTGTCTCCCACTGCTCCAACCACCGCATTTAAGGCGGGAGAAAAAACCAAAGATCCCATTAGCATGTATCTCTCGGATTTAATGACCATTCCCGTCAATTTAGCTGGTCTACCTGGTTTAAGCCTTCCCTGTGGATTCGATCGCCAAGGGCTACCCATTGGACTACAACTGATTGGGGATGTGTTGCGCGAAGATATGTTATTGCAAGTAGCCCACACCTACGAGCAAACCACCAACTGGCACTTAAAACAACCCTCTCTGTAGTCACGACAACTCCGGGGTTGGGTTCTTTTTCTGTACTATTAAGAGAACGGATAGCCACGGGGTTGCTCTTCGTTTGTTGTTATTCCCCTTAGAATCATGTTGATGGCCTTATTTCATCAAGGATTATGGATTTTTTTGGCCGGTTTAGCGATCGCCTATGGAACACTCTGTTGGTATTTTTGGGCTACACAAACCCGGTTGATTTTTTTCCCCGTCGAAGAAATTACCCGCACCCCAGCCGATATTGGGTTAGACTATGAGGACATTTGGGTAGAGTCTGTGGAACCCGGAGTCAAGTTACATAGCTGGTGGATTCCCAATGAAAGAAGCGATCGCGTACTCCTCTATCTCCATGGTAACGCCGATAACATTGGCGCAAACGCCTATCACTCCGGACGATTTTACCATCTTGGCTTTTCCGTTTTCCTCTTCGATTATCGCGGATATGGTCAATCTCAAGGGGAATTTCCCACGGAAAAACAAGTTTATGACGATACCCAGACCATCTGGCAATACTTGGTCAAAGAGCGGGGGATCGCCCCAGAACAGATTGTAGTGTATGGTCATTCCCTAGGGGGAGCAATAGGTATAGAGTTAGCCACAAAACACCCCGAAATTTCCCATTTAATCATTGAAGGATCGTTTACCTCACTGCGGCGCATGGGCGATTATCGCTATCCTTTACTCAATATCTTACCCATCGATCTTTTATTGCAAAATCAATTTAATTCCCTAGCTAAAGCTCCTCACTTAAAAATGCCCACCCTCTTCATTCATGGCCTACAAGATACCGCCGTTCCCTCCTTTATGAGCGAAGAACTTTTTGCGGCTGCTCCAGAACCTAAAAAGCTCTGGCTCTTTCCCCCTGGCGATCATAGTACCGTTGCCCCTCTCGCTGGAGAAGAATACTTCAAAACCATTCGCGAATTTGTCGAAATGCCCGCTTTTCCCATTCCCAGTCATTATCTCAGTCCCAAAAAATAAGCCACGTTCATTGTTCATTGATATTACTGGGGCAGCGCAAAGCGCTGTATAATGACCATCATTGTTGCTTCATCCCCGATCGCCTTATGTCTTTCGTAGGATTACATATTCACACCGACTATAGCCTCCTCGATGGTGCATCTCAAATTGCCCAATTGGTGAGCAAAGCGCAGGAATTAGGAATGCCCGCGATCGCCATTACCGATCATGGGGTGATGTATGGAGCAATTGAGTTAATTAAAGCCTGTCGCAATAGTCCAGTAGATCCCATTATTGGCAATGAAATGTACATCATTAATGGGGATATTGAGACCAAATATAAGAAAATCAAGAAATATCACCAATTAGTATTAGCGAAAAATACTCAAGGGTATAAAAATTTAGTTAAGCTAACCACAACATCCAACTTAAAAGGTATTCAAGGCAAAGGAATTTTTGCCCGTCCTTGCATTAACAAAGAACTGCTTGAACAGTACCATGAAGGGTTGATTTTAACCAGTGGCTGCTTAGGGAGCGAAATTCCCCAGTTAATCCTCGCAGGAGATATGAAAAAAGCGCGAGAAGTGGCGAAATGGTATCAAAAATTATTCAAAGACGACTATTATCTAGAAATTCAAGACCATGGATCGCAAGAAGACCGAATTGTGAATGTGGAATTGATGAAAATCGGTCAAGAATTGGGGATTAAACTGGTAGCTACCAATGACTCCCACTTTATTTCCTGTTATGATACGGAAGCCCATGACGCGCTATTGTGCATTAATACTGCCAGTTTAATTAGCGATGAGAAGCGGATGCGCTATAGCGGGACGGAGTACCTGAAAACGGCTGAGGAAATGGCGCAGTTATTCCGGGATCATCTTCCGGAAGCAGTGATTCAGGAGGCGATCGCCAACACCCTGGAAGTCGCGTCAAAAATCGAACCTTACAAAGGCATTCTCGGAGAGCCTCGCATCCCAGATTATCCCATCCCCAAAGACCACACCCCCGACACCTACGTGGAAAAACAAGCTTGGGATGGACTCCTAGAACGCTTACAACTCAAAAGTCGAGAAGAACTCAAACCTGCCTATAAAGAGCGCCTTGAATATGAACTCAAAATGCTCCAGCGCATGGGATTCTCCACCTATTTTTTAGTCGTTTGGGACTATATCAAATATGCCAGAGATAATAACATCCCCGTTGGGCCCGGTCGCGGTTCTGCTGCGGGTTCATTAGTTGCCTATGCCTTACGAATCACCAATATTGATCCCGTTCACCATGGACTTTTATTCGAGCGATTTTTGAATCCAGAACGGAAATCCATGCCGGATATTGATACCGACTTTTGCATTGAACGGCGAGATGATGTAATTGAATATGTAACCGAAAAATACGGTAAAGAACGGGTTGCACAAATTATCACCTTTAACCGCATGACCTCAAAAGCCGTGCTTAAAGATGTGGCACGAGTTCTCGATATTCCTTACTCAGAAGCGGATCAAATGGCAAAAATGATTCCCGTTTCTAGGGGGAAACCCACTAAGCTAAAAATCATGGTTTCCGATCAAACACCAACACCGGAATTCAAGCAAAAATATGAGTCAGATGATCGGGTTCGTCAGTGGATAGACATGGCGATGAGAATTGAAGGAACCAACAAAACTTTTGGAGTTCATGCTGCTGGCGTAGTTATTTCTAAAGAACCCTTAGATGAAATTGTTCCCTTGCAACGCAATAATGATGGAGCCGTAATTACCCAATATTCCATGGAGAATATTGAAGCCTTGGGATTGCTGAAAATGGACTTTCTGGGCTTAAAAAACCTGACCACGATTCAAAAGGCTTTAGAGTATGTGGATAAAAATCATCACTTAAAACTTGATCCCTATGATATCCCGGCTGAAGAACGCAAAGCCCAGGAAACCTATCTGCGGCTTAAGAAGTTACCCAAAGATGTGGATAAAACCTATAAAGTTCTAGAAAAAGGAGATTTAGAAGGTATTTTTCAGTTGGAATCTTCTGGGATGAGGCAAGTGGTTCGGGAACTGAAACCCTCTTGTATTGAAGATATTTCTTCTATTCTCGCTCTCTATCGACCGGGGCCCCTTGATGCGGGTTTAATTCCCAAGTTTATTAACCGCAAACATGGCATTGAGCAAATTGTTTATGAGCATCAACTGTTAGAGCCGATTTTGAATGAAACCTATGCGGTTTTGGTCTATCAAGAACAGATCATGAAGGTGGCTCAGGATTTAGCGGGCTATTCCCTAGGGGAAGCGGATTTATTGCGCCGTGCCATGGGTAAAAAGAAGATGTCAGAAATGCAAAAACATCGCAATATTTTTATGGATGGGGCAGCGAAAAATGGCATCGATAAAACCATTGCTGAAAGTTTGTTCGATCAGATGGTTAAGTTTGCTGAATATTGCTTCAATAAATCTCACTCTACCGCCTATGCTTATGTGACCTATCAGACCGCTTATCTGAAAGCCAATTATCCGGTGGAATATATGGCGGCTTTGCTGACTTCTAATAGTGGAGATCAGGATAAGGTGGGTAAATATATCGCCAATTGTCGAGAGATGGGGATATCGATTGAACCGCCGGATATTAATCGATCGGGTGTGGAATTTACGCCGACTGAAAACCATACTATTTTATTTGGCTTATCGGCGGTGAAAAATTTGGGACAGGGGGCAATTGATTGTATCTTAAAAGCTAGAGAAGAAGGGGAATTTAAGGCATTGGCGGATTTGTGCGATCGCGTGGATTTACGAACGGTGAATAACCGCGCTTTAGAATCTCTAATTAAATGCGGTGCGTTTGATGGTTTTGATGATAATCGCGCCCAACTGTTAGCCGATTTAGAAAAGATTGTACCCTGGGCCCATAGTCGAGCAAAAGATCGGGAAATCGGCCCCAATTTATTCGATATGTTGGGCAATACTCCCTTTAGTAGTCAAAACACCAATAGTCGTGCCCATGAAGTCGCCCCAAAAGCGGCTCCTGTGCCGGAAATTAGTTTAGCTGATAAGCTGCAAATGGAGAAAGAATTGCTTGGCTTTTATGTTTCTGAACATCCCCTGAATTCGGTTACTCAATTTGTGCAACATTTAGATCCACAACCCATTCCTCTATCCCAGTTAGAAGAAGCGCCAAAGCGCAAGCCGGTTAAAGTCTTGGCTATGATTACAGACATTAAGGAAATCATGACTAAATCGGGTAAATTAATGGTGATTCTCAATCTGGAAGATTTAAGCACGAAGGCAGAAGCTAAGGTTTGGGGGGATGACTATGAACGAGTTAAAGGTAATTTAGTGACTGAAATTCCAGTGATTTTAACGGGAAAAGTGAGCTGCTGGAACGATCAAACGCAACTGACGGTTAGCGAGGCGGAAAAGGTGAAGTTAGAAGAGATTCAAAAGCCGATAGAGGGTGAACTCGAATCCTCTGTCAAATCTCCTATTGAATCACCCGTTAATGTCATAGATTCTGATTCTATTTCTACTCCTGTAGAGCAAGAAATTTCCCCAAATCCTGGGCCTAACATTGAGAGTCAACCTTCTGGGGTTGTTTCTTCATCTCCTGTACCTGATGTTCGCCAATCTTGGATTGTGATTACTCTGTCTTTGGAAGAGGCTTCTGAAGCAGTGATGCGAAATCGGCTGAAATTATTATTAGAGGAGTATTCGGGACAAACAAATACCCAAACTTATCCGGTTCTGATTGTGATTAAAGGCGATCGCTTTGGATTTTCGCAAGGGGTGAAGCTTCCTCTACAATGGCAAGTTCAAGATCCGGATGCTCTGGTGGAACGACTGCGCCAAGAGCAGGTAGCGGTTGAGTTTAAACCGTTAGAGTTGCAAAACTTGCGAGTGTAATTATCCATTAAAAATTAAAAATGGGTCTGGGTCGTTTACCAACTGTACTAGGGCGGGTTCACGGAGAGGGTTGATGCGATTTCTAGATCTGGGTGAACCCGCCCCTACAATGGGTTTTAAGGATCGGAGGCTTTGGCTTGTTGAGATTTAACGGCTTGATAAAATCCTAGGACAATGAGGATATTGGAAATACTGAGGAAAATTTCCGCGCCGCCATGGAGCCAGTCTACATTAGCGAGGGCTTCATGGTAGACGACTTGGGCATAAATCCCGGCGGGAATGGTTACGCCTACAAAGACTAAGGTCATATAAAAGCCAATTAGGGCTAACCGGGGCATTTGTCCAGAGCGGGTAATAAACCATAGAAATCCTAAATAGGGAAACAAGGATATTGCAAATAGGGCATCTTTAGACATTGTTATATAGCGCTTCGCGCTAGGCAAAAGGCAAAAGGCAAAAGGCAATAGAAAGTGTCCTAACACTTCCTTTACTCTGCCATAATCGTTGAGTTTTAAGCTTGAGATTGGGTTTGTCGCCACAGGAGCCAACCGGCGGCGCAAAGGGTACAATTGCCGACAACGGTCATGGCGGCTTGTAGGGTAACAATCCATTCTAGGTTGGGATCGTTATCGAAGAAATGCCAGGTGCAGGCAGACATGGCGCTGATGAGGGCGGGAAGCATGGCGAGGGAAAACCACACCCAACGGCGATCGCCGGTTAATTCTCCATAACGCCAAATCAGCCAAATGGCCATGAGCCATTCAATTACACTGGAGACATGAATCACCCAAGTGGGAATTGACAGTACATTCATAAATTGGTTGAATCCAAAACGCCAGACCTTATTTTACCTTGATGGGGTATGGGGAGAATGGGAAGGATCGAAGGAGAAAGAAGATTAAGTTGACTAGGATTTCCCCTGAATCGAGTTTAATCATCACGTACCCTTAGAATGATCGCCCTCTCTATTTTGGGTGGGTGTTGAGTTTGAGAATGGAGTTTTATGGTTTTCTGGTTAAAACAATCTCCCCTCAGAGGGTTTTGGGCGATCGCCACCCTTACCTATCTGATCTCTGGATCGCCGGTATCTGCGTTTCCCGATACCCAAAATTACTGGGCTTCTGACTGCATTGAACGACTGTCCTCTGGACGGGGATGGGTGGGTTATCCCGATGGCACATTTCGCCCGAATGCTTCGATCACTAGGGCAGAGTTCGCCACGATGATGATCAATGCTTTTCGCACCCATTCCTTTTCTGAGCGGGAGGCCATTACCTTTAAGGATGTTCCCTCATCCCATTGGGCGTATCAGACGATTAAACGCTCCTATGAGCTGCAATTTTTTAGCGGATACCCCGATCGCACCTTTCGCCCCAACCAACCCATTACCCGCACCGAAGCCTTTGTGGTTCTCCAAAGTGCCAGCGACTTTACCGCACCAGAAGAGATTGAAGCCTTTCTCAATCAAGTCTTTGATGATGTTGAAGCGATTCCCAACTATGCAAAAGAGGCGATCGCCAACGCCGCGATCGGTCGATTGATCCTCAACTATCCCCAAGTGCGGCAACTGCGCCCCACCGAACCCGCAACTAGAGGGGAAATGGCAGCCACCTTTTGCCAAGTCCTGACGATTTCTCGCACCCTACCCCAAGCCTACATCGCCGTTGGTGAAGACCCCTTTGACTTGCCCCCAGAACTGGGTGGCATCAGTGAATTTTCGGAAGGGTTAGCTGTTTTTCGCGGCCCCAACTTCAAAATGGGTTACATGAACCCCCAAGGGGAAATTGTCATTCCTGCCCAATATGACTATGCCAGCATCTTTGAAGATGGCATTGCCAGGGTGAGAACCGGTAGCCTCTGGCAAGTCATTACTCCAGAGGGTAAAGTTACCCTGGAACAAAATGGCTATATTCCCCAATTTTCTGAGGGTTTAGTCCGTCTGGGTCGCAGCTATCCCTACACCGCCATTTATAACCGGGACGGAGAATTTATGTTTGAAATTGACCACTTTATTGATGAATTCTCCGATGGTCTAGCCTTAGTCAAACTGCAAGAGCGCGGCGGTTATGGGTTTGTCGATCGCACTGGAGCCTATGTGATTGACCCCCAACCCTATGAAGTCTCTTCATTTTCCGAGGGACGAGCCTGGATTTTGCAGGAAACCGAGCCAGGAAAGCCCCGTTACGGCTTTATCGACAAAACTGGAAAAATTGTCATCGAACCGGTTTACGAGGAAGTAAAAGCCTTTTCTGAAGGGCTGGCGGCGGTGAAAGTCGGTGGACTCTGGGGCTATATTGACCGCTCTGGAACAATGGTAATTGAACCTCAATTTCAACAGGCTCAACCTTTTTCTGAAGGTCTCGCAGGTGTTCAGGGAGACAGCACTTGGGGCTATATTAATCCTGAAGGAACCTGGATGATTGAAGGGGGATTTCATGTGCCCGAATTCGCCCAAATTCAGCCGATAGAACCGTTTGAAAATGGATTAGCGATCGCGCGAATTGGCGATCGGGCAGGGGTCAAGGATCGCCAGGCGAATTGGGTTCTACCTGTGGAATTTGTCGATATTGCCGGTGTTTCCGATGGGTTAGCCTTTGTGAATGTGGGAGGACGCTGGACAACAGAGGTTACGGGTACAAATATCCCCCCAGATTATCCTCGACGCTCTGTGATGACTGGAGGCCGTTGGGGTTACAGCAGTTTGCGCTATAAAATAAATGAGGAGTTTTAAGAGAACCCATTACCCATTACCGATTACCGCGCGAAGCAGAGCTATAGAGAGAGACTTACAACAGACCACGATAACGGATAAAAATCAGAATCACTGCCCACGATCCCAAGGCCACTTTCAGGGCGACCAAAATATTCAAAACCGGAATAATCCCACCGCTCAAGAGTGTCCCTAACTCTCCTTGGGGTAGCTCTACACCGACTAACGTAATGGCAGCTAAGACAATAAAGATTAAAACCGAGATCTTTTCCCAGGTGGAGGCTTTCCACCGCTCATAAATCTGTTCCATCCGTTCTGACGGGGACGTAATGGCAATCAAACCGATCGCCGTTCCCCCAGCCACACCTGCCGCAAAGCCGCCTCCGGGACTTAAATGGCCGCGGATAGCCAACTCGATACAGACTAAAGCGGAGATGATAGCCCCCAAACGGGCTAAAACGATAGAGGGTTGGTCGGTAAACTGGCGAACCATCGCCGACGGCTGTTCATTGGCTAACAAAAACTTAGCGCCCATAATGGCGATCGTAAACACCACCACCTCAAAGATGGTATCGTAGAGCCGATTTCTAAAAATAATCCCCGAAACTGCATTCGGTACGCCACTATCTTGAACCACCAACTCCACCATAGAGGCCTCTAAACTCTCCAATGTCGGATTTTTCATCACCAACATTTTCACTAAAAAAATCAGTCCTGCGACCAAATAGAGCCAACGTATCCCCATTTTCCCCTCACTTACTTCACATCACTAGGCATGGATAAACTGGTGACCTCACTGGGTAACTCAGTCTGCATAATCTCATAAAGCCGTTCTATCCGAACCGTCGTATGATAGGGTTTGGCTGTTTTCTGCTCTCCAGAAGGAAGACAAGTGGCGTGAATTTCCTTATCCAGCAGGGCTTGATCCAGGCTCTTGCGATCGCCATAGGACACCAGATCGAGGCGCATATGATATTTATGTAAGGTCTGCTGTAAGCCATCAATCAACGCTTCAAACTGGGGATTTTCCTCATCCATCCCTTCAGAAATCATGCCCAAACGCATCACCAAAGACGATCGCACCGCTACCGCATATAAGGTAATCGCCAGCATTGTCCCCACCAGGGCCTCGGTTAGGGCCACATCCGCCCCACCCAACACCGCATAGACGAGAGCCGCTATAGCTCCCAATATTCCCCGAATCACCAGAGCATGATAGGGGTTAGTCTGAAGGACAACCAAACCAGCCGCTAAAGGCAAGAGAGCCACAATTAACAATAAAGAGATCTCAGTCGTCATCATTCCCCCCACTGGAACAATAGGCTAAGACATACCCTAAAACTGTATTCCAAATCGCTAGAGAAATAATGCCCAACACCAGCAAGGGCCATTCCCTGGGAATTTGCAGCAATAAACCAACAATCATACTCATGGAACCGAGGGTATCGGCCACAGAGAGACTATGGAGCTTAAAGAGAACGGAGCGATCGCCCACTAAAGGCCAAGTGCCCCAAAACCAGAACACAATCCCCACTCCCATACAGATATAACTCAAGGTATTAATCATGCTTCCCCCATCCGTTTAATTACATGGGCTAACAACATTAAGGCCGCATTGCCCACACTTAAAATAATGATACCGACCAAGCCAATCATCCAATCATCCCGCAACACGGAGACAATTAAGATCATCATCGAAGTTTTGGTCGCAATACTGGCAAAGGCCAACATTTTCTGCCAAATATCCTCATCCTGGCAAGCCTCATATAAGGGAATTAACAGGGCAAAAATCATCAGTACCAAGATTACAATCATCCTTCTAAAGTCTCCATCCCTGTATCTGGGTGTCTATCAGTTTGCGTGTCCCCCCGTCGTTTCCTCCGTCTCACCCAGTGAACTTCATACCATCCCCTCGCATGATATTTGACCACAATGGTTTTGGGGGTAAAGGTAATCAAGAAAATATCTAAAAAGATCAATCCCGGAGTGCGATTCGGTTTGACTTGCTCCAAGGTCGTCTCTTCCTCCTTATGGGGCCACACCATCAACTCGATCGCCTCTTTGTAGGCAATGGGAATGGCGACGAGAATCTCCCAGAGAGCGTTGAGCCAATCTTTTAAGACGGCTGGTGCAGTTACAGATCGAGGCAAGATCAAGGCCACTGCTATGCCAATAATGATATTGGCCCGGCTCAAATCGGAGGTGAGCAAAAACCAGATGGTTAGTCGTAATATCAGATCGAGGTATCCAATCATGGCAACACCATCCAGAAAAGGAGTAACAGCATTAAACTCATCATCCCCATGAGATGATCCAACTCCTCCAGCATTCGGGGTAGTTTGATCTTTGAGTTGCGGAAGATAAGAAAGTAGGCCAGCCAACCCAGGGCGATCGTTGCCAGAGGTTTGATGATATTGGCTAGGGTATAGGCTTCATAATAAACGACGTTTGCCCCCACCAGTCCACCAATTAAGACCACTACAGCTAACCAGAAACCGATCGATTGTTTTTTATCTCCCTCTTTTGCGGGTTCATGGGGCAAAAAGATTAACTTAGCAAAGGAGATGGCAGTTCCCAAGGCAGCAATATTCATGCCGATTACCTGCCAAGGCATCAGGTTTTTCATGGTCAGGACTTTTGCGCCAAACCCGGAGAGTAGGGGAAAACCTGAAATCGAGAAACTCGCCATCGTTAGGGCAATCCACAGAGCATTAGGAATCGGTTTATGGTGCAATTCTTTCAAGTTTCGACTCGGTAAGTTTCCCCCAACCAAGAATAGGGCAGATTTGACCAGTCCGTGGGTGAGGGCGTAGAATCCTCCCACTTCTGGGGCTGCCAGGACAAAGCCTAATTGGGAAATGGTATGAAAGGCTAACATCCGTTTGATGTCTTTTTCAAACACGGCATAGCCTACCCCTAATACGGCTGTACCTACACCAAAGATCCGCACAATGGGGTCAATGTCTTCTAACATGAGGGCGCAGCGCACCAGGGGAAAGACTCCGGTTTTGACCACGACTCCGGAGAGCAGGGCGGAAACGGGGGTTTCGGATTCGGAGTGGGTGAGGGGTAACCAGAGTCCGGAGACGAAGATGCCGCCTTTGGCAAGCAGTCCCAAAAAGATGAGGGCGATCGCCTCTGTGGGAGCATTGGTGAGTCCGGCAAAGGCAAAGGAGTTGTTGGCTTTATAGACCAGGATGGCTCCTACTAAGTAGAAGAGCATGGCCACATTGCTGACAAAGAGATAACGCAATCCTACCCATACGGAGCGATCGCTCCTCGGATAAGCAATCAGCAGAAAGGAGGCGATGCTAATCACTTCTAAGGCAACATAGACACTCAGCCAATCGGCACAAATAAAAACCGAGTTGACACTGCCCTGTAAAATAATCAGTTGAGCATAAAAGAAGGCACTTTTATTGGTGCGCCAACAGTAAAGCAGAACTGCTGCACAGACTAGGGCATTGGTGAGGATAAAGAAGCCACTTTGCTGATCGATGGTGAGGGTAACCCCGAAACTATCGAGCAATTCTAGGGTAGTGGGTTCCGGTTGCCGAAACACAAACGTCGCATAGGCAATGGAGACTAGGGTTACCCCAAAGGCCAAAAACCAATCGAGCCTCGGTAGGAGGTAAATCCCTAGTCCGGCAATAAAGGGAAGAGCAAGCCAGGCGATCGTTAAGTGAGTCATGGTGTATAATTCTTTTCTATCGCCTTGGTTTCTAGGGTGGGGTTATCTCGCGCCAGTTTCATTACCCCCACCAGCATTAGCGCTTGAATGGAAAAGCCGATGACAATGGCCGTTAAAATTACCGCTTGGGGAACCGGATCGGCATAATCTACCGTTTGAGTTTCATCTAAAATGGGCGTAAACAGCCCCTCTCGTGAGGCGATCAAGATATAATAGGCGATCACTCCGGTACTCATCACGTCCATGGAGATGATCTTCATTACGAGGTTCTTTTTCAGGATAATCCCGAAAAATCCCAGCAAAAGGGTGATTAGGATACAGGCTTCTAACATCAATTGGAAATGGGGGAATGGGGGAATGGGGAATGGGGAGACACACAGATAAATGACTCCCAACTCCTGACTCCTGGGAAAGCTCTTTAAAAGAATACACAATTTCCGGTCTTTGAAAACCCTTAATCTCTGAAATCCTGGGTCAATGACAACCATGGGTTCTCATCAATGTAATCAAGTTAACCCTTTTGATGAAAATAAAGCCGGGTTAAATCTAGATATCCAATTAGGGTAAGACCATCCAGAATAAGAGCAGCAACATTAAACTCATCATGCCGATCAGATGGTCGAACTCTTCGAGCATCCGGGGGAGTCTGACTGTTACTTGACGAAAGACGAGCCAGTAAGCAGCCCAACCCAGGGCGATGGTTGCCAGAGGTTTAATGATGTTGGCGAGGGTATAGGCTTCATAATAAAAGGCGCTCACACCGATGAGTCCACCGATTAATAGAGTAATCGCCAACCAAAAACTGATGGGTTTCTGTTTGCCTTCTTCTAATCGTTGATGGGGTAGAAAGATTAATTTCCCATACATCGTTGCCGTTCCCAAGGCGGCAATATTCATGGCGATTACCTGCCAAGGTAGGAGGTTTTTCAGGGTGAGGACTTTTGCGCCAAAGCCGGAGAGCAGGGGAAAACCAGAGATGGAGAAACTGGCAACGGTGAGGGCAATCCACAGAGAGTTAGGCATTGGGTTCTGTTGCAGTTCTTTCAGGTTCCGACTCGGTAAGTTTCCCCCAATTAGGAAGAGGGTTGATTTCACTAACCCATGGGTGAGGGCGTAGAATCCTCCGACTTCGGGGGCTGCAAGAATAAAGCCCAATTGAGAAATGGTACTGAGGGCTAACATGCGTTTAATGTCTTGCTCAAATACGGCATAGCTTACGCCTAATAGGGCTGTGCCTACGCCAAAGATTCGCACAATGGGATCGAGGTCTTCTAGCATCAGGGCGCAGCGCACTAGGGGGAAAATTCCCGTTTTGACCACGACTCCGGAGAGGAGGGCAGAAACGGGGGTTTCGGATTCGGAGTGGGTGAGGGGCAACCAGAGGCCGGAGATAAAGATACCGCCTTTGGCTAGAAGTCCCAGGAAGATGAGGGCGATCGCCTCTGTGGGAGCATTGGTTAGGCCGGTAAAGGCAAAGGAGTTGTTGGCTTTATAGACTAGAGCCACTCCCACCAAGTAGAAAAGCATGGCCACATTACTGACAAAGAGATAGCGCAATCCTACCCAGATCGTGCGATCGCTCCTCGAATATGTAATCAACAAAAACGCGGCGATGCTAATCACTTCTAAGGCGACGTAGACACTGAGAAAGTCAGCACAGATAAAGACTGAGTTAACGCTGCCCTGTAAGATGGTAAGTTGGGTATAAAAGAATGGAGTTTTATTACTGCGCCAACAGTAGAGCAAAACCGCCGTACAGACGAAGGCATTGGTAAGGATAAAGAAGGCGCTTTGGCGATCGGCGATCAGGGTAACGCCAAAACTATCGAGGAGTTCTAGGTTGATGGGTTCCGGTTGCCGAAACACAAAGGTGGCGTAGGCAACGGAGACTAGGGTTACCCCAAAGGCTAAAAACCAATCGAGCCTCGGTAGGAGGTAAATGCCTAGTCCGAGGATAAAAAAGAGCGTAAGCCAGGTGATCGTTAGGATAGTCATGGTGTATAATTCTTTTCTATCGCCTTGGTTTCTAATGTGGGGTTATCTCGCGCCAGTTTCATCACCCCCACCAGCATCAGGGCTTGAATAGAAAAACTGATGACAATCGCTGTTAAAATCACTGCTTGAGGAACTGGATCGGCATATTCAACTATTTGAGTTGGATTGAGAATAGGAGCAAAAACCCCCTCTCGTGACGAGATCGAGATATAGTAGGCGATCACTCCAGTAATCATCACATCCATGGAGAGGATCTTCATGACGAGGTTTTTTTTCAGCATAATGCCGAAAAACCCGGAGAATAGGGTGATTAGGATACAGGCTTCTAACATCGAAGGGTTTAGGGACTCATGGGGATGGGTTATGCTCTGGAAAGCTTTTTAAAAGAATACACAATTTCCTGCCCTTGAGAACGATGAGTCCCTTCAGTCATCAGTAAGGAAAACCATTGGTTATCATCAAAATAAAAATGAAAAGGAGTCTACAAGAAGGGATCGATCGGGTCATATCATTAGGCAGTTTAAGTATCGAGCAGATCCCGGTGGAACTCTTGCCAGCTCATCAACCCTTGGGCTATCAATCGGCGATCGCCCTTAAATTATCTTCCCACAGCGATCTCTCTCCTCTCGATCTCGCCACAAAACTGCTAGAGTCCCTCTGTCTTCAAGAGAACATATCCGGGTTTTCCCTCTCCGTTCGTTCTCCCGGTTGGATTCAATTTCATTATGGCGATCTGAAGTTAGCCGAGCAACTGCAAACTCTGCTGGCAAGTCCCTTAAAACTCGCTCATCATCCCTGCTCCCTCGATCGCCATTCTCCAGAAGTATTCACCTGGCAAGTAACCCACGCTCGCTGTTGTGCCCTCTTACGTCTAGGGCAAAATCAGGGATTAATCCATCTGGAGCCGTCTACATTCAGAATCAGAGAACCCGATCGCATTCCTTGGTTACATAACGGCCAATTTCAACTCGTTCACCCCAGCGAACACACCTTAATCCGCTCCCTACTCTATATCTGGGATACTCTCCATGACGATCCGACCGCCTCGCGTCTTTTGTCCTTAACTCGAACCTTCAGTCAAGATATCCTGAGATTTGAGCAAAACTGCCGCATTTGGGGATCAACATTAAAAGAAAATCGCCAACTTTCCCTCAGTCGTTTAGGATTAGTGGCGATCGCCGGCAAAACCATCAAAACCCTACTAGAAAAAGGCTTAAGCCTAACTGCTCCCCCAGAATTGTAATCGATTCCAGAGGCTATCCCTCGTTGTCCGCTCAAAAAATTTTTCTTCAAGGGATGACAAACCCAAGGGAGTAAGTTATATTGACTATCGTGTGAGGAGCGAACCAGTGAGGACACCGAGACGAAACACGGCCAGTCGTCGGTGTCCTTTCTGATTTAAATCTAAAATTAAATCCCTTCACGAGAATAACCGCTAAAATCAAGCCATAAATCCAGATCGCTCCTTGGTATCATATTAGGGAAGTTTTGAAACATACGTCCTGAATTGATTATGGCAGCAGCAATTAAAAAAGGTTCAATGGTACGGGCTATCCAAGAAAAACTGGAAAATTCCCTAGAAGCTTCCGCAAGCGATACCCGTTTTCCTCCCTACATTTTTGAAACCCAAGGCGAGATCATGGACATCAAAGGTGACTACGCTCTAGTCAAATTTGGTCAGGTTCCTACCCCCAATATTTGGCTGCGTGTCGATCAACTAGAGTTGTTCAACTAACAAAAAACGAGACTTGGCCATGGTTAAATCTAATCAATCGATCAATCCCCGTGTCGGTGTCATTGGAGCAGGAAAAGTCGGCAGCACTCTGGCGCAACGAATTGCAGAGAAAGATTTAGCCGATGTGGTTCTCTTAGATGTGATCGAAGGGATGCCCCAAGGCATCGCCTTAGATCTCATGGAAGCACGGGGAGTCGAACACCACGATCGCCAATTAATCGGTAGCAATAATTATGCGGATTTGGTTGATTGCGATATTGTCGTGATTACCGCAGGGAAACCCCGCACACCGGGCATGAGTCGGGAAGAGTTGGTCGAAATCAATGCCAAAATCGTTAAATCTGCTGTCAAAGAGGCGGTCAAGCACTGTCCTGAAGCCATCTTTATTTTGGTGACTAATCCCCTAGATGTGATGACCTATTTGGCCTGGAAAGTCAGTGGTCTCGATCCCAGTCGGGTGATGGGAATGGCAGGAGTTCTCGATTCAGCAAGGTTTGAAACCTTTATCTCCCTAGAGTTAGGATGCTCGATCGCCGATATTCAATCTTTGGTATTAGGAGGACATGGGGACTTAATGGTTCCCTTACCTCGCTTTTCCACCGTTCGCGGCATTCCCATTACCGAATTGATGGACAAAGAAACCATCGATCGCCTCGTCGATCGCACCCGCAAAGGCGGTGCAGAAATTGTGCAACTGATGAAAACCGGTAGCGCTTATTATGCCCCGGCATCCTCCGTCTGTCTGATGGTGGAAGCGGTGTTGCACAATCAGGCCCGCTTTATGCCTGTGGCCGGATATCTACAAGGCCAATATGGTTTAGATGATATCTACATGGGGGTTCCCTGTAAATTGGGATACAAAGGAATTGAGCAGATCCTAGAGTTACCCCTACAAAAGTCGGAAATAGCTGCCCTCCGTGAGTCTGCCGAAGTCGTGCGTAAGGGTTTGGAAATGGTCGAAGGTTTAGTGGGCTTTGATTAGTCGCCAATACAGAAGAGGGTTAGATCAAATCTGGTGAATTGGATTCAAGAAGCGGGCAAGATGCCCGCACTCTTCAAATTCTTTGATATGACTGGAGTGGGAGCATCTTGCTCCCTAGATTTTTAATGAGGATATTTCCGCTTCGCGGACATGAATAAGCGGACTTGATATGACCCATTAGCCATTTTTCATTGATAGCGGAAAGCCTAATTTTTCCCGTTGCTCCAGATAGATGTGGGCAATTTTGCGGGCTAAAGTGCGGATTCTGCCGATATATCGCGTGCGTTCCGTTACAGCAATCACGCCCCTGGCATCCAGGAGATTAAAGCTATGGGAGCATTTGAGTACATAGTCTAAACCGGGAGTCACTAAGCCTTTGTCAATCAGTTGCGTGGCTTCTTGTTCGTAGAGTTCAAATAACTTAAACAGTAACTCTGGGTTGGAGGCTTGAAAATTGTAGGTACATTGCTCGATTTCCCCTTGTAGGTGAATGTCACCATAGTTTAGGCGATCGCTCCATTGAATCTCGGTGAGCGCTTCCACATTTTGCAAATACATGGCCAAACGCTCTAAACCATAGGTAATCTCAATGGCAACCGGATGGCAATCAATGCCCCCACATTGCTGAAAATAGGTAAATTGGGTCACTTCCATGCCATCGAGCCACACTTCCCAACCCACTCCCCAAGCACCCAGGGTGGGAGATTCCCAGTTATCTTCGACGAAGCGAATATCATGGTCTTCCGGTTGAATACCGAGAACCCGTAAGGAGTCGAGATAAAGATCCTGAATGTTATCGGGAGAGGGTTTCATCAGCACTTGATACTGATAATAGTGCTGGTAACGGTTGGGGTTTTCGCCATAGCGTCCATCCGTGGGACGACGACAGGGTTCTACATAAGCAACGAACCAAGGTTCTGGCCCGATCGCCCTGAGAAACGTATGGGGACTCATGGTTCCTGCCCCTTTCTCCGTATCATAGGGCTGAACCACCAAACACCCGCGATCGGCCCAAAACTGGTTTAAGGTAGAGATGACTGACTGAAAATTCATGCCCCAACTTTCCTCGATCAAGCACAACAGTCTCTATTCTCTCTCAAAAGGGGAATGGGAGGATGGAGAACTGGCGATCGCCCTATTCCCATATCCCTGTCCCCCATTCACCCCTCCCCACTTCCCCATGACCTTAATTACTCTCACCGATCGCTCTTTAGGGTTAGATACTCCCCCGATCGCCTTCACCCTACCTTTAACCGCTTGGGAGCGAACCCGCAGTCGCTATCAGACCCAAACCCCAGACGGCATCAGTGTTGAGTTACGATTACCCAGAGGCACAATACTCCAAGATGGCGACCTCTTGCAAACGGCGATCGCCGATACCTTGGTGCAAGTAATTGCCAAGCCGGAACCCGTATTAGAAGTCACCTCAGAAACGGCGATCGGTCTCCTGCGAGCCGCCTATCATCTCGGAAATCGTCATATCCCCGTCGAAATCACCCCAAACTACTTACGCTTAGAAGTCGATCTCGTCTTAAAAACCTTATTAGAACAACTCGGACTCAACGTCACCCAAAAAATCGCCCCCTTCCAGCCCGAACCAGGAGCCTATCACCATTAAACCCTTACCGAAAAATGGGTTTCTGATTGGGAATGACGATATCAAAATTTTTGGATCGTAATATAACGTTGGGAGTCTAGGGTTAACCAATCATCCTGGCGCAGCTCTTTCATCAACCGCGTCACCGTTACCCGAGTCGTGCCAATCGTATTCGCCAAATTCTGATGGGTCAACTTCACCGGTAAGCGTATTCCTTGTCCGTCTTTTGTCGGCTGGCCCATCTCCTGGGCTAATAATAACAGCAATTGTTCTAAGCGCTCTTTCACCCGCCGATGACCCACTAAAGCAAGAATTGCCTCAGTTTGCCGTAGACGACGATTCAATTGATGCCATAAACTGCGGCATAGAAGGGGGGATTTTTCCATTTCAGCCAGACTAAACCGCATTAACCCCACATGAGAAAGGGCAATAGCTTGATAACCCTCCATTTCCATCATGGTCAAGGGTAAACCAAACGGCATAGAAGGTACAGCAAAGCCTAACAACGATTCCTCACCATTGGCTTGAACCACACTTAAACTGACCACACCCCGGCAGACCACCCAAATATCGCTAGAATGCAAAGGGATCGTTTGGCCTGCCACAAAGTCTACTAAACTCCGACCTTGATAGAGGTCTTCGAGCAATTCACGGAACTGAATCTGAGGGTTAGAGGTCGGCAGAAATGAAGAAACCATGCCAAAATCCGGGTCTATTGAGTTAGTTCCCTTGCTAGTCTAGGACGTTACATTCACAAATAGGTAATCGTTAGGTTAAGCTTTGGTATAGTCCCCCCGATCGCCAGATCTCCCCATCTCTCGTTTACTCAGGCAACTTTCCTAAATGCACTCTTTCTTTGCACTACAATCTAAACGATCTCACCTTATCAATACTTTTTAGGCCATCGCCACCCCATTTGAAACTATGGTTAAAACCTTACAGGGAGGAAAATATACCCTTGACGAAGAACTCGGTCAAGGCGGGTTCGGATTAACATTTAAGGCAACTCATCATTATTTGCATCACGTCGTAGTAATTAAAACCCTAAATCAGTCAATCCGCAAACAACCCAATTTTCAGGAGTTTGTTCAGAAATTTCAAGATGAAGCTCGCCGGTTAGCCCTATGTGTGCATCCCCATATTGTGCGGGTGAGTGATTTCTTTACAGAAGATGGGATGCCCTATATGGTGATGGATTATATTCCAGGGCCCACATTAGCCGAATTAGTTCATCCCGATCGCCCCTTAAAGGAAGCCGTGGCCATCCATTATATCCGCCAAATTGGAGCCGCCCTAGAAGGAGTGCATCAGAAAGGCTTGTTACATCGGGATATAAAACCCCAAAACATCCTTCTCCGGGAAGGAACCCAAGAAGTTGTCCTAATTGATTTTGGTATTGCCAGGGAATACGAGCAAAACTTACCCCAAACCCATACCAGTTTAGTCTCAGAAGGTTATGCTCCTATCGAGCAGTATATGCGATCGCAGCGCCGCAGTGCCGCCACAGATGTCTATGGACTAGCGGCCACCCTCTATACCTTACTGACCGCCAGAATCCCCATCGCCTCTATTTTACGCGATCGCCACCAAATGCCCAGCCCCAGAGACTTACAACCCCATCTGAGTCCTGCCATTAACCAAGCCGTGCTGCGGGGAATGGCCCTCAATGCCGAAGACCGACCCCAAACCATACCCGAATGGCTTCAGTTATTGCCCCAAACCTCACTCACCGCTATTCCCACAACCCCCCAAAACACAACCCCCACCCCCTCATCCACCAGCCAAGCGGCAACCATTGCCTTGGTTCCCCCCTCTACACCTCGTCAGAGTCCTCCAGCTACATCAGGAACCGTCCCCCCCCAAACCACTACGGAACCTCGGCCGTCTGTTTGGCTACCTCTTGTGGTATTAGTGGCGATCGCTGCTTTAATCGGAGGAGTAACCGCCACCCTACAACTAGCCAACCGTCCCTCCGATCCCATCGCTTCCCCCAGTCCCCAACCCACCCCCTCACCCACCCCTAAACCTACCCCCTCGCCAACCCCTACTCCCTCACCCACCCCTCAACCCACTCCCTCGCCAACTCCCACCCCCTCACCCACCCCTCAACCCACCCCTCAACCCACTCCCTCTCCTACTCCTTTACCTCAACCCGTCCCCTCTCCCGTTCCCACCCCAGCCCCCTCTCCCGCACCCGTACCAACCCCCAGCCCCCAACCCACTCAACCCACTCCCCCTCCCGTCCCTAGAGGATTTCCCCCAGGAACCTCAGAAGCAGAAGTGCTAGAGGCCCTTGGAGAACCGACCCAGACCACATCAGGACTTTGGGGAACCGAAGCCATCAGTTATGATTTAGGCAAAATTCAATTAGGATATTTAATCGATGCCAATAGTCGCCAGATTCGACAAACCGAAGTCTCTTTTGACCCCACCATTGACCGATTTATCAGCCGGGTTCTGGTTAACGGTTTATTAGGCAGCAATGCACCTGTAGAAGTGATCGAGCAATTTGAGCGCGTCCGTCAAGGGCAAAGCCAATATTATGATTTCTCCCACGAAAACTTGAACGGTGTCATTCAACTCGAAAGTGATGGCCGCATTTATGTAGGGGTTTGGGATCAACAGTTGAAATAGTTATAGCGATTTGCGTGGGAGAATGGGTATTGACAGGAGAAGCCGGGTTACAGCAACCCAGCTTCTCCTGTATCAAAACGAATGGATTGAACCCCAATTACAACAAATACAACAGGGTAAACAGGACAATCCAAACCACATCAACGAAGTGCCAGTAAATCTCAGCCGCTTCTACACCAAAGTGAGACTCTTGGGAATAGTGACCTGAAATGCGCGATCGCCACAATACCCCCAAAATTAGCACCAATCCGAACAAAACATGCAAACCATGGAAGCCCGTCAGCACATAAAACGTACTCGCAAACACATTATCCGTTAAGCCAAAACTGAGATGGAAATACTCATACAACTGTCCCATGAGAAACACAATTCCCATCAGTGCCGTAATTCCAAACCACAGCCGCAAACCCTTTTCATCGCCCTTATTCTTAATCGCATCTCCAGCCTTATGAATCACAAAACTACTGGAGATCAGAATAATCGTATTAACGCCAGGTAAGAGCAATTCCAATTCCGTGCCTTCCGGTTGCCAATCGGGTGCAGTCAGCTTAAACGTCAGATAAGCGGCAAATAAGCCTAAAAAGATCATCGATTCCGCAATCAGGAACATCAAAATTCCAAATATGCGATGATCCGGATGCTCTTCATGATGGGATACGCCATGGGTTTCGTCAGCATACCCCATTACCGTTGCTGTAGCTTCAGCAGAACTTTGCATGTAAATTTTCCTCTTCTTGCGACAACTTTTAATTATTGCCCTCTCCCTAAATCCCTCTCCCAAGGGAGAGGGACTTTTACCCCCCTTCTCCCGTGGGAGAAGGCTTGCCCTGAGCGAAGCCGAAGGGGGCTGGGGGATGAGGGCAACCCCTCCTAATTATTGCCCTCTCCCTATATCCCTCTCCCAAGGGAGAGGGACTTGTGCCCCCCTTCTCCCGTGGGAGAAGGCTTGCCCTGAGCGAAGCCGAAGGGGGCTGGGGGATGAGGGCAACCCCCAACTATGCAGAGGGTTTCATTTCCGCTAACAACTCATCCACAGATTTTTCCTCTTCCGAAGCTTCCGTATCAATCCCATAATCATAGGGGCCAGACCAAAGAATTGGGGGTTCTAGGAAGTTTTCCACCGGAGGAGGAGAAGCGGTTAACCATTCTAGGGTTAAGCCATTCCAAGGGTTAGCGGGAGCGATGGAGCCAGCTAACCAACTCCAAACGGCATTAATTAAGAAGGGCAAAGTAGAAATTGCCAACAGAATAGATCCCACGGTACAGACCATGTTAACGGTGGCAAATTGCGGGTCGTATTCCGCTACCCGGCGAGGCATTCCTTGCAAGCCTAACCAGTGCATGGGGAGGAAGCAAAGATTAAAGCCAAGGAAGGTTAATACAAAATGCACCTTACCCCAAGTTTCATTGAGCATTCTACCCGTCATTTTGGGGAACCAGTGGTAAATTGCGCCATAGATGCCGAAGACACTACCACCGAAGAGGACATAGTGCAGGTGAGCGACAACAAAATAGGTGTCGTGAACGTGGATGTCAAAGGGGGCAGAAGCTAACATGATGCCGCTTAAGCCACCCACGACGAAGAGGGAAACGAAGCCCAAGGCAAAGAGCATGGCGCTATTGAGGCGAATTTTTCCGCCCCAAAGGGTAGCGAGCCAGCTAAAGACTTTGATTCCGGTGGGGACGGCGATAATCATGGTAGCGACCATGAAGAACATGCGTAACCAGCCGGGTGTGCCACTGGTAAACATATGGTGGGCCCAGACAATTAAGCCCAGGAAACTGATCACGAGGCTGGAATAGGCGATCGCCTTATACCCAAAGATCGGCTTACGTGAATGCACGGGAATAATCTCGGAAATTACACCAAACAGGGGCACAATCATGATGTACACCGCCGGATGGGAATAGAACCAGAACAAGTGTTGATAAACAATCGGATCGCCGCCACCGGTAGGATTAAAGAACGATGTCCCCGCCATTAAGTCAAAGGCTAACAACACCAGTGCGCCTGCTAAAACTGGGGTAGACATCAAAATGAGGATAGAAACAGAGACCGTTGCCCAGCAAAATAGGGGCATATCATAAATCCCCATACCCGGCATTCTCATGTTCACAATCGTGGTCATGAAGTTAATCCCCCCCAGAATTGAGGAGGTTCCCAACAGTAGCACGCTGATAATCCAAATAAATTCTCCGGCCTTATCCCCGGTGGTACTCAGAGGGGGATAGGAAGTCCAGCCTGCTCCGGGAGCGCCCACAAAGAAACTCGCCATGAGCAAAATGCCCCCTGGAATAATTAACCAGAAAGCAACTGCATTGAGTCGCGGGAAGGCCATATCTTTGGCCCCAATCATCAGAGGAACCAGATAGTTAGCTAAACCCGCTCCAGCAGGGACAATCCAAAGGAAAATCATCACGGTTCCATGAACCGTAAATAAACCGTTGTAGAGTTCGCGGCTGACAAAATCCACTTGTGGGGTTGCCAGTTCAGTACGAATACCAACGGCTAAGAGTCCTCCAAGGATATAGAAGACGAAAGATGTAACCAGGTATTGCATCCCGATTATTTTGTGGTCGGTGCTGAAGCTCAAGAAATCGCGCCAACTGGGGCGATAAGCTTCAACAGGGGCTGATTCTTGTGGTTGTGTCATAGAATAGGGAATAGGGAATAGGGAATAGGGAATAGGGAATAGGGAATAGGGAAACCAATTTTTCCCTTAGAAATCCCCATTTTAAGGAATGAGCTAGACCTGAGATTACAGGGAATGATGGTGTTCATGGCCCATAGCGCTCATGGCTTTCAGGGCACTCTCATCCATGCCCATTTCTTGGGTATAGGGGGCTAGGTACTCCTCCGAGGAGAGGTTAGCCACTGGGGTTCCGATATTTTCCACAGGCGCTGAGGCGATTTGCTCATTCACCCATTGGTCAAAGTCTTCTGCGGATTCGACAATGGTGGTCGTTCTCATGCCTCCATGGTAGGCTCCGCAGAGTTCTGCACAGACAACGGGATAGGTTCCCATTTCTCTGGGCCGCAGTCGCAGTTGGGTATCCCGTCCGGGGATGGCATCTTGTTTGACCCGGAATTGGGGTATCCACAGGGAGTGGATTACGTCGGCTGCTTTGATGTTGAGTTGCACATCTCGGTCTACGGGCATGTGCAGTTCTCCACTGACAATGCCGGTTTCTGGATAAGTAAAGATCCAGGCATATTGCAGGCCGAGAACGTCAACGACGAGATCGGCGGATTTGCCGATTTCCTTGGGATCTGCGCCAATGCCGATCGCCACTCGACGGTCTGCTTTTTCCACCATTGGTGCTTCCAGGGGCGCGGCTATGGCTGCTCCCTGCACATGGGCCATCTCTTGACCATGGTCATGGGAAGCCATCGGATCGAGTCCGCCCATATTCGTGTACACATCGAAGCTATACACCCCTAAGCCTAAAACAATCATGGCCGGAATGGCCGTCCAGACGATTTCTAGGGGAATATTGCCTTCAATCGGAGGGCCATCGGTTTCGTCACCCGGCCGCTGACGGAACTTAATGATTGAAAAGATCAGGATACCCTGAACCAGTAAAAACAGACCAATGGAAATGGTCATCATAGTATTAAATAACCCATCAATCCAAGGTGCTTCCTCGGAAGCAGCAACGGGCAACAAACCATGATTTTGACCAAACCAGAGGCTGATCAGGGTTAAGAAAATACCAGCGATTAAGGTAATAATGTTACTAGGAATATTCACGGTAATTATGCCGGTTAATCTTCAAAGGGTTTAACGATAGCGCATAGCGCTGGTAATGGGTAATCTGTAATCGGTAATGGCCAATGATAAGCCTCTCACTACAACCGTTTCAGTCATTGCCCATCATCATATCCCTTTTTAAGATAAGGGAGTTTTAACTTCTCTAATTTACGTTAGAGCAGGTCTTTTCGATCCAGGTGCTTTCTAAGATATCCTTAATATTTTTTTCAGGAAGGGTGGAGGAGATGGGGGGATGGGGAAGATCCCCAATTACTTGATTAAAAGTCTAGGGAGCGAGACGCTCCCACTCCAAAATATCCAAGGTGTTCAGGAGTGCGAGCATCTTGCTCGCTGCTTAACCCAACTGAATTCCTGAGAATCGAAAGAAAAACAAAAGCCTGGCTGAGATTGGCGATCGCCTAACTTAGAGTAGTAGACCAGTGGAATCCGGCCTGATGGTCTGAACCTCTGTCTTTGGTTGGTGAGCATTTTCTCACGAATTGATTAACATAGATCGATAATTTATTGCATAAACGAACTGTAGATATGGGCATGGCTAATTTCACCCTCCATGAGCAGATAGAATCAAAGCATCGCGTTCACCCTCAACAAAGAATCCTCAATTTACTCGTCAAGCTGGTGGTAGCCACAGTGCTGTTAATGGCAGTCGGTAGCGCCACCAGAGTCATGAATGCAGGTTTAGCTTGTCCAGACTGGCCCCTGTGTTATGGAACCTTAGTCCCCACCCAACAGATGAACCTACAGGTATTTCTAGAATGGTTCCATCGTCTGGATGCCAGTTTAATCGGCTTAGGGGCAATTTTCTTGATGGGTCTCTCCTGGTGGTATCGTCAGGAACTGCCCCGATGGTTACCCTGGGCCGCGACGGGGAGTTTAGGCTTAGTCGTATTTCAAGGACTGCTCGGAGGCCTAACAGTGACCGAACTGCTGCGGTTTGATATTGTGGCTGCTCACCTGGGAACAGCTCTCTTATTCTTCCTCAGTCTGGTGACCATCTGGATGCTGCTCTTACCCTATAGCGGCACAGGAGCCACGGGAAAACTCCCCTGGATGGGCACAGTAGCCGCCAGCTTGGTTTACATTCAAAGTATTTTAGGGGCACTGGTGGCATCCCAATGGGCCGTTCATCAATGCTTAGGTGGAAATCAACTCTGTGGCATTATGCATAGCCATATTGCTGGAGTCCTTCCTCCCATCATCACCACTGCTGTTCTGATTATTTGGGCCCGACGCACTCCTGCGCTTCATCCCCTACTACGGCGCTTAATTCACTATGCAGGAGCCTTTTTAGTTGTACAAATTCTGCTGGGGGTGGGAACCCTCTGGTTACACCTGCAAGTAGAACCCCTAACTGTCGCCCATCAAACTATTGGGGCCTGTTTATTGGGGATTTTAACGGCGTTTTCAGTTTTAGCATGGCGCGATAATGCGACCCATAGCTGAGGCAATATCCCAATGGTTCCCACATCTCCAGTAGGAACAACACTTTACCCATTGCCAATTACCAATTACCCGTTACCTGCGTAAAGCGCTCTATTTGATCTTATGCAAGACACCGCAAGAATTTCTGTCTCTTCTCTCCAACACACTCTTCTGGAGACCTGGCGAAACTACTATCAACTCACCAAACCTCGCATTATCCCCCTACTCCTGATTACCACAGCCGCGAGTATGTGGATGGCTTCAGAAGGCAATATCGATCCGATTCTTTTACTGGTAACTTTGACTGGGGGAACGTTAGCTGCTGCGTCTGCCCAAACTTTGAACTGCATTTATGACCTGGATATTGATTATGCCATGGTACGCACCCGCAAGCGTCCCCTTCCTTCTGGAAAAGTGCAACCGCGACATGCTCTGATTTTTGCCTTAATTCTGGCTGGATTATCTTTTGGGCTATTAACCCGATTTGCTAATCTGCAAGCGGCCCTTTTAGCGATGATGGGGATTGTGTTTTATATGGTGGTCTATACCCATATCCTCAAGCGCAATACCCCCCAAAATATTGTGATTGGCGGGGCGGCTGGCTCAATTCCTCCCTTAGTGGGTTGGGCAGCAGTGACGGGAGAGTTAAGTTGGGCGGCTTGGTTATTGTTTGCCCTTATTTTTCTCTGGACTCCACCTCATTTCTGGGCTTTAGCTTTAATGATTCGGGAAGATTATGCCACAGTTAATGTGCCGATGTTGCCTGTGGTGCAGGGAGAAGAGGTGACAGCCGAGCAAATTTGGATCTATTCTTTGTTGGTGGTTCCGGTTTCGTTGTTGTTGATTTATCCTTTGGGAGTCTGTGGAGCAGTCTATGGGGCATTTGCTCTGGTTTTAGGAGCAATTTTTCTTCAGAAAGCTTGGGCTTTATACCAAAATCCCAAGGATCTGCCGTTAGCCAAATCCATGTTTAAGTATTCGATTTTGTATATGATGGTATTGTGTACGGGAATGGCGATCGATAGCCTCCCCATTACCCATCAGATGGTACAAGCGTGTACGGGTCATTTAGAGACCTTGATGGGTATGGTTTGAGTCGGAGTTGAGATCGTTCATCTCTTGTCTGTTCTCTGTTGTTTGTTGCACCCGCTACGGCGGGTTTTTTCGTGTTTCGCCGGATTGGATATGACCGATGAGTGCCCAAAATGCTAGAAATAGACATAGTAGTGGGGTGAGCCAATCTCCCCGTTGGATGTATAAGGTTTGGGTGGTTCTGCGTTCAATGGTATCGGCGTGAATTTGATAGATGTTGCGATCGGAAATCCATCGGGTTTTACCATGATGTTCGACAATGGCTGAGTAGCCTGTGTTGGTGGCTCGAATGGTGGTACGATCGCTCTCTATGGCTCGTAGAACATCTTGAGCATGGTGTTGCCATTGCATGGCAGCGCTGTAGTGTGCATCGTTAGAAGCGGTGATGATAAATTCTCCCCCTTGTGCTGCTTGGCGGCGGAAAATTTGTGAAAAGGCAGAATCGTAACAAATGCCGACAATGGCTTGTCCTACGGGGGTTGGGATGATTTGATTGGCAGAGCCTTTAGCCAGTTGAGCCTCTAGGGGAGAGAGGCGGTTAATGAGTTGGCCGATTAGGGATTCAAAGGGGATATATTCTCCTAAAGGAACGAGTTTTATTTTGTCATATTGACTGATAATTGTTCCGGTTCCATCTAGGGTAAAGAGGCTATTGGTGAGGCGATCGCCTTTTTGCCCGAATGCACCCACCCAAGCTGGGGTTCCCCAGTCGCGGATGGCTTGGAGTAGAGGAGGATAACCTTGGTTCTGTTTTGTCCACAGAAAGGGGAGGGCGGTTTCGGGAGTCAGAACGATATCGACTCCTTGAGAGGCTAATTTTTTGTATCCTTGGGTATAACCGGCTAAGGCGTTTTGCCATCCTGGAGAATAGAGTTTGATTTCATTGGGGATATTGCCTTGAATGATGCCAATGTTGAAGGTTTTTCCGGTTTTTGAGGCTAAGGACTGCTGAGAGAGAAAATAACCGGTTGTATGGCTGGAAAGAAGCAGAAAAATTGCCCCAATTAGGATTGATTTATATGCGATTTTATGATATAATTTTTGGCTAATAAATTCGGCAACTAATCCATTTACAGCAACCAATACGGCGGTAATCGTATTTGGCCCTGAAAGTTGTCCGAGGTGCAAAATGGGGAGATTAAAGGGACTTTGGGTATAGGAGAGGGAACTCCACCAAAGATCGCTATGGCTCCAAAGGCCTTCTAAAAGACACCAAACGGTGGTTCCGAAGAGTACCGTATAGGTACTGTTTTTCTCGCGGGTAAAATGACTGAATACC
This sequence comes from Roseofilum capinflatum BLCC-M114, assembly GCF_030068505.1. Classification (NCBI taxonomy): domain Bacteria; kingdom Bacillati; phylum Cyanobacteriota; class Cyanophyceae; order Desertifilales; family Desertifilaceae; genus Roseofilum; species Roseofilum capinflatum. The sequence continues at coordinate 32,688 of NZ_JAQOSO010000087.1, read as the reverse complement.
AGTGCCCACAGACTGACTAGAGCGGTTCCCCAGAGGGTAATGAAGAGCCAAACCGTTAGGGCGATCGCCAAACTCGCGAACCAAGGAACGCCTAACCAGGTCATGGGATGGATTCCTGTAATCCAAAACAGAGCCACACCATGAAACCCACTTCCCCACACCAGAGCATAGCTGAAGGTTGCTTTCCAGGAACTAGAGCGCCTCACCAACACCCAAAGAGGGATTAAAGCGATCCAAGCTAACGGCCAAGCATTAACCGGAGCAGTAGTGATGCCCATCAGCAGCCCTCCAATCAGCGAGAGGGCTACAGTTGCCAAAGATTTAGCTTTCATGCTTGGTAAATATGGGGGCTTAGAGCGCTTTGCGCCCTCTGTGGGGGAGAAGTGGGAGCGTCTCGCTCCCTAGATTTTTAATTGATTTTATCGGAATTATTCCAAGTCGCGACGACCGGGGTTACGAGATGGGTCGCTAGATAGGAACCCAAAGACAAATAAAGCTACAAAGAAAAGGATAACGATATTAACAACGATTTTGAGCGTGAGCATTTATGTTTCTCCGAACAGATGGGCTTTGGATTATCATATCGAAATTTGGCTGAAAAACCTAGTCGAGGATATGGGCAGATGGAGAGAGCGCCCCTTACCGATTCAAACTTCCTCATTAAGCCAGCGCCAGACTTTAGTCACCTGTTGTTCCACTTGAACCAAGATGCGATCGAGCCAGAGTAAGAATTTTTCTGTGGGAGAGAGGATATATTGGTGGCTGGTGGCTTGGGTTTCGATATAGTCTGGTGTGGGTTCTGGAGCGTTAGAGGTTTGGGTTTGAGTCAAGGTGTTAGGTTGGGTGGGATCAGCCGTTCTACCAAATAGTTCCTCAGAGGTTAACCAAGGATCGTCGGTGTTGCTGGGTGCAGGTTGAGCAAGGGTTGGGTCAGAGGGAGTTCTGGGTTGAGTGGGTTGTTTAGAAGCTAGATCGAGATTGAACCCAGTGGGAGGATGGAGATCGAGGGAAGTGAGCCAAGGAGCATGAGCGGTGAGGGGGTTGGTTTGGGGTGGGGGTTGCAGTTGTCCGGTTTGAGATTCTCCAAAGCTGTCAATAGCAACGGCGACTCCCCCTTGTTCCATCCAAGCCATGAGTTGCCAAAATCGTCGTATGGGGGGGAAGAGGTGGGGCCGTTGGGCAAGGGTGGATAAGGGAATATGGGGTAGGGAATGGGGAGAGGGAGGGAGGAGTTTTTGGGCGATCGCCTCTTGCATGGTTTGCTGCTGTTGGGGCGTTAAAATGTCTAGGGTTTGATTGGTTTGGGAGATCAGGACTAATTTTCCTGAGTCGAGCTGACTGGCAATACCTTGCAGGAGTTGTCTAGACAGGCGATCGGGTGTAGGTCGAGTGGTTGAAGGCAGTTGGACGGGGGGATCGAGTTGAGTGAGTTCCGCTAAAATTTCTAAAATTGGGGTATCGGTTTCTGTCTCTTGGGGTTCTGGAGAGGCGAGCCAAGGGACGACTTTATGCTGGAATTGATGATTAATATAGCGTCCACTTTGAAAGAGCCAATAGATGGGATACACCATCACTTGGACAGTCCATTGTGTGGCCACTTTCAGGTGGCGTAGGGCGCGAGTTCCTCGATCGAGCCATTGCTGAGAATAGTGCTGAACCCAATTGAAGATTTGACTTTGATAGCGATCGCCTAGAGTCATCTTTTCCCCTCCCATTAACCCGTATGATGGTTTTATTCTATAGCATTTGCGCCATAGCCCGGATGGGGGATGGGAGGACATAGAGATAGCCCCTTTCCCATGCCCATAACTTAACTGGCGCTAGATTCAGCTTTCTGGGGAGGTCTCAGGATCAGATGAGACCTTATTCATGGTTCCGAGTTGGTCGCGCACATCATCAATGGTTTCATTGAGTTGGGCGATTTTGCTTTCTAGGCGGCGACGGGCGGCTTCAATTTCAGCATCGGCTCTAAAATCGAGATCGCCGTTTTTCAATTGGTTTTGAGGATTGCCATTTAAGATTTCATCTTCTAGGGTGTCATTGCGGCGATTGGCTAGGGTGGCCCCTAAAATACCGCCTAAAACACTCCCAACAAGGGAGCCGAGGAAAAATCCAGTGGCAAAGTTGTTATTAGATTGACTCATAGGATCGGGTGAGGTGAAGCTTTATTTCTAGGTTAACGGTTATGGGGGTTGAATTGCCAAAGGGCGATCGCGTTTAAGGGCTTTTTAAGTGCCAAAGGTGCGATCGCCGGCATCTCCTAATCCGGGTACAATAAATCCTTGTTGATTCAGTTCGGGGTCAATACAGGCGGTATACACCTTGAGAGCCGGATAATTTTCATTCAGCTTTTGTAAGGCTGGAGGGGCAGCGACTACAGAAACAATGCGGACAAACTGGGGATCGATTCCCCGTTGGGTGAGTTCCTGTAAAGCCAAGGTAATGCTCCCTCCTGTGGCTAACATGGGTTCGGGAATTAAAATCCGAGTTTCGGGGGCAAATGCTGGGGGCAGTTTGTTCAGGTAACAACTGGCTTGTAGGGTTTCTTCATTCCGAGCCAGTCCCAGATGGTAAACGTTGGCTAGAGGCAGTAGGGCTTGGGAGCCTTCGAGTAGAGCTAAACCCGCCCGGAGAATGGGAACCACGGCGACGGGAATTTCTGGGTTAACTAGGGTGGCTTCACAGGGAGCGAGGGGGGTTTCCAGGGTGGTTTGGAACGTGGGTAACCAGTCTCGAACCGCTTCGTAGGTGAGCCAGCGTCCCAGTTCCGTCATGGAGGTGCGAAAGAGGGCGTTAGGGGTTTGGCGATCGCGAGCAACCGCCAACCAATGTTGAATCAGGGGATGGGGAGGCACATGAACGTGCAGTTGAAAAGTCATGGGCGTGTGAGGATAAACCAAACAATAGTTTACAATTAAATCTTGGACTTCCAAATATTTATTTCCCTTCCTAGAGTCATGTCTGTTGAGTCTTCTTCCCCTGATTATGATGTTATTGTGATTGGTTCCGGTATTGGTGGACTGGTCACCGCCACCCAACTCGCTGCTAAAGGCGCTCAAGTTTTAGTCTTGGAAAGTTACTTAATTCCAGGGGGAAGTGCGGGCTATTTTGAGCGCAATGGCTATCGGTTTGACGTGGGAGCCTCGATGATTTTTGGCTTCGGGAAACAGGGAACGACCAATTTGCTCACCCGTGCCCTGGATGCGGTAGACATGACCTTGGAGACTTATCCCGATCCGGTACAAATCCATTATCATTTGCCAGGGGGCTTAGAGCTGAAAGTCCATCGGGACTATAAGGCGTTTATCCAAGAATTGGGCGATCGCTTCCCCCATGAACGAGACGGCATCCGTAAATTCTATGACGAATGCTGGCGCGTGTTTAATTGCCTCAATGCCATGGAACTCCTCTCCTTAGAAGAACCCCGATATTTAACGCGGGTCTTTTTCCAGCATCCCTTAGCCTGTCTCGGTTTAGTCAAATATCTACCGCAAAATGTGGGAGAAATTGCCCGTCGCTACATCCGCGATCCTCAACTGCTCAAATTTATCGACATTGAATGTTATTGTTGGTCAGTTGTCCCCGCCGAACTCACCCCCATGATCAACGCCGGAATGGTCTTTTCCGATCGCCATTATGGAGGCATTAACTATCCCAAAGGCGGAGTCGGACAAATTGCCCAAAAACTCGTCGAAGGACTCGAAAAAAAAGGCAGTACAATCCTCTACAAATCCAGAGTTAAACAAATTCTCCTCAAGAACAACAAAGCCGTAGGCGTAGAATTAGTCAACGGCAAACGCTACATGGCTCGTCGCGTCGTCTCCAATGCCACTCGCTGGAACACCTTTGAATCCCTACTGCCCTCCGAAACCCTACCCCCAGCCGAACAAAGTTGGCAAGAACGCTATCAAAAATCCCCCAGTTTCGTCAGCCTCCATTTAGGCGTTAAAGCCTCCGTTTTACCCCCAGGCACAGAATGCCACCATATCCTCCTCGAAGACTGGGAGAAAATGGAAACCTCCCACGGCACAATCTTCGTCTCCATTCCCACCTTACTCGATCCCAACTTAGCCCCCCCTGGTTATCATATTATCCACACCTTTACCCCCAGTTGGATCGACCAATGGCAAGGACTAACCCCGAAAAAATATGAAGCCCAAAAAGAAGAAATTGCCGATCAAATCATTGACCGCTTAGAAACCATTTTCCCCGGACTAGGAGATGGCTTAGACTACGAAGAAGTGGGCACACCCCGCACCCATCGACGCTTCCTCAATCGCCAAGATGGAACCTATGGCCCCATTCCCAAACGTAAGTTATTAGGATTATTAGGAATGCCCTTTAATCGTACCAGCATCCCTGGATTATATTGTGTCGGTGATAGCACGTTTCCCGGACAAGGCTTAAATGCAGTCGCCTTTTCTGGATTTGCTTGCGCTCACCGCATAGCCGTTGATTTGGGATTGTAGGGGTTGCCCTCATTCAATTCAAAATTAAAAATTGAGAAGTCACCTTTATCGACTTGCTTACCCTACTTTTTTATATGACTCAAGATTTCTCTATTTCTCGCCGCCAATTTCTACACCTAAGTTCCTTCGGATTAGGGGGTGGCTTACTCTCTACGTCCTCCCCTCCCAGCACAAAAAATCATTCGTTACACTCCATAAATTTTGCCCTCAGTTGGAAAGCTGAAGCTGAATATGGGGGATTTTATCAAGCTTTAGCAACTGGAATATATCAAAAACACGGCTTAGATGTAACCATCCGGCCAGTGAATCCCCAAACTAATAGCACTCAGCTACTCCTCGGCGGTGCGGTAGAGTTCAACATGGGAATTGCTCTCAATATTTTCAAAGCCATAGAAAAAAATATTCCCTTAATTACAGTTGCCTCCCTGTTTCAGAAAAATATTCAAGTGCTGTTAAGCCATCCAAAAGTGGGCAATGATTCCCTGGCTGACTTAAAAGGAAAACCCATTTTTATCTCTGCTGGGGCACGATTCACGTATTGGCCAATTTTGAAACAAAATTATGGATTTACAGATAATCAAATTCGCCCCTATAATTCTAATGTTACGCCATTTTTAGTCGATGAAACCTCTTCTCAACAGGGGGTTTTAACCTCTGAACCTTACACCATTGAACAAAAAGGAGGATTTAAGCCGATTGTGCATCTGTTGGCAGATGCGGGTTATAATCCCTATTCTTTTACGATTACAACCACGCGCAACTTAGTCAATAATTCTCCAGATTTAGTTCATCGATTTGTGGATGCGTCGATTCGGGGATGGTATAGTTATTTGGACGATCCGAAGCCGGGAAATCGGTTGATTAAAGAAGATAATCCTGAAATGACGGATGATTTACTCGATTATAGTTTTAGGAAGCTTAAGGAGTATGAGATTGTGACTGGGCGGGAGGCCAAAACGTTGGGTATTGGTGCGATGACGGATGAACGGTGGAAGCAATTTTTCCAATCAACGGTTGATTTGGGTATGGTGGATGCTGGGGTAGATTATCATCAGGCATATACCCTAAAGTTTGTGAATAAGGGAGTGGACTATTATAGCGCTTTGCGCTAGGGAATAGGGAATAGGGAATAGGGAATAGGGTTGTGGTACATGGCTTTGAGCCTTTAATACTGTACACCATAACAGCGCAAAGTGCTGTATCAACAGTCGGTTGAAGGGGGGAAGGATGGCTGTATGGAGTTGAAAAAACCGATCGCGACTCTAGAGGAGGTTGGCAAACGTTTCGATCGCCAAAATTGGGCGATCGCCGATCTGACTCTCAACCTCTATTCCTCAGAAATTCTCAGCCTCGTCGGGCCATCTGGATGTGGCAAAAGTACCCTGCTGCGCCTGATGTCTGGCTTAACTTCCCTCAGTTCTGGCACGCTCAACTGGGACAATTCAGGCCAGAAGCCTCAACTAGCGTTTGTGTTTCAAGATGCGGCTTTAATGCCTTGGGCTAAGGTGTGGCAGAATGTTTACTTACCGCTCAAACTGGCCGGTGTATCTCCGAAAAGTGCCCAGGCTCAGATTCAAGAAGCTCTAAAATTAGTGCAATTAGAACAAGTCTCTCAATCCTATCCCCGACAACTGTCCGGGGGGATGAAAATGCGAGTTTCTATTGCCAGAGCGCTGGTGAATAATCCGCAAGTGCTATTAATGGATGAGCCGTTTGCAGCCTTAGATGATATTACCCGCACCCAGTTAAATGATGAACTGTTAAATTTGTGGGGCCAAAAACAGTGGACAATTGTATTTGTCACCCACAATATCTATGAGGCGGTTTATTTATCCCATCGGGTGGTGGTGATGGGAACGGCTCCCGGACGCATTGTGGCGGAAATTCCCATTGATGAACCCTATCCCCGCGATCGCAGTTTTCGAGGGGCGATCGCCTATACTGAGTATTGTCAACAAGTCGCCACTGCCTTATCCCAAACAATTACTCCCCATTAGACTATGCCAGAATTGCGCCGTCTGTTTTCCCTAGAAACCCTCGCTCCCCTCGCTCTAGGAATATTCGTACTCTCCGTTTGGGAAATCTCCGTCTCCCTCACCCATACCCCTAGCTACATCCTACCGGGGCCAATTCTGATCGTAAAAACCCTAATTGCAGATGGCTCCATTCTCCTTCCTGCAACCCTAGTGACCTTCAAAATTACCCTCGTGGCCTTTCTGGTGGCCGTAGTTTCTGGGGTATTTCTGGCCATGATTATGGCGCAGAGCAAATGGATTGAAAAAAGTTTATATCCCTACGCGATTATACTGCAAACTATTCCCATGGCGGCGATCGCTCCCCTAATCATTATTTGGCTGCGTAATAATACCTTCGCCGCCCTCGTCATCTGCGCCTGGATTATCGCCTTTTTTCCCATCGTTTCTAACACTACCTTCGGCCTCAATAGCCTCGATCCAAACCTCAAAGACCTCTTCAAACTGTATCAAGCATCTCGATGGCAAACTTTGCTGTATCTCAGACTACCAAGCGCCCTCCCCTATTTCTTCGCCGGATTACGCATTAGTGGTGGATTAGCCTTAATTGGCGCTGTGGTTGCCGAAATTGTCGCGGGTACAGGAGGCATGAATTCAGGATTAGCCTACCAAATCCTGATCGCCAGCTACAACTTAGAAATACCCCGCATGTTTGCCGCCTTATTACTTATTAGTCTCTTGGGCATCTTCATTTTTATGGTTTTAAATCGTGTATCAAGCTTGATTTTAGGCCAATGGCATGAAAGTTCAACCCCATTAGACCGCTAAACTTCAGTATCTTCCGTATTTCTTCCCAAAACAATCTTAAGAAAACATAAAAAATCAGAGAAAACACTGGATTTTTATCCGCAAAAGTGCCAGAATATGGTGTTATCAGAACATAAGCATAAAAGCTTAAGATCTATACATTTTTCCATCACATCTTCCACAACATCAGTGCTTGACGGGCTTGGAGAAATGCATAGGATCGCTGGCCACGACGATAGCAATGGTGCAGTTCATCATTTGGGAGATCCATATTATGATTCGCGAAGTCGTTCAACAAGCGCTCTCTACGGGATATCTGAGCTTGGCTGATGAGGAGCGTCTACGGGCACTGATGCTGAAACCCTATGGTTTAGAAGACCTTCGCGCCTTCTGGAAATTACAACGAGCCACCATGGAAGGGTATGTTAAGCAGGAATCCCGTGAGATGAGACAAGCTTGCTTAATTGGTTGAGAATACACAGATGATCGGGACAAGTTGATAATGGGGTTGCCAATATCCGGAAAAGTACGGAATCATAGGGTAGAACCCTGTAGATCTCTGTAGATCTCTAGAAATCTGTATTCCTTAGCCATAAAGTTTCACGGAATCATCATGAATCAACGTCATCTGTCCCTTGGGTTAGCCTCTCCCCTAAGTTTAGGTCTGATACTAACAGCATTGACCGCTACCCCGTCTGAATCTGCCCATGCCGCTACCTTAAGCGGTGTGAAATGGGATGGTTCATCCACGAGCTTGACCTGGGATGAGAGCAACGCCGTAACTGGAGGGTCGATAATCGATGGAACCCTTAACTCTTGGGGTTCAGGCTTGAGTGGAGTGTTGGACAGTAGCCAAACCGTGGGTGGAATTCTCGGAAAAGGATCGGGAACTTTCGTCGATTTGGGACAAAATGGGAATGTTGGCATTATTGAGTTGGATTGGGGCGGTAACCTCCTAGCCAACGAAGAAGGCGATGACCTAGTTGTGTATGAAAATGGGGGGGTTGGAGAGCCGGAAGCCTTCGCTGTTTCGGTTCGCAAAGCTGGAGAAACGGATTTTAGCGAGTATCTCTACCAGTTTAGCGATCATTTCTCTCCGACCTATGAAGTGTTTGCCACGGTCTTCGATTTAAGTTTATTTGGGTTAGGTGTAGGCGAAGCCATTGATGGGATGCGGATTCGCAATCTCGCTCCCAATGATTTAGTGACGGGGAGTGAGGGTCAAGGATTTCTCGGTGGCGGTTATACGGCTTTAACCCATGCTGGAGGGAGTGGTTTCGATCTCAGCAGTAAACTCGATGCTGATATTACTTATGTGGCAGGACTTAATGATGTCTTTGCTGCGCCAGCACCACCGGTTCCTACTCCAGACCCCGAACCCGTTCTGACCCCCCCTGCATATGAGAGTCCGTCTCAGGTTCCTGAACCCTCTGCTCTTGTGGGTTTAGTGGCTGTAGGATTGATAGGTTTAGGAACTCGGTTAAGAGGGCGTAAGCGTTAAGTCGGGTTGGGTTAAGTTTGTTGCAGAAGGGTGACCGCATAGGCGGCGATCGCTTCTTCTCGACCGACTGGGCCGAGTTTCTCGTTGGTGGTGGCTTTAATGCTGACTTGATCGGGTTGTAGGTTTAAGAGGGTTGAGAGGCGATCGCCCATTGCCGATAAATGAGGCTTCAGTTTTGGGCGCTCGGCCACCACTACAGAATCAATATTCACCACCTGCCAACCTCGGTCAAGCAGTAAACCATTGACCTCATGGAGGAGTTTGAGGCTATCGGCTCCTTTCCACTGCGGGTCACTGGGGGGAAAATAATGGCCAATGTCTCCCAAGCTTAAGGCTCCGAGCATAGCATCCATAATTGCATGGGTCAACACATCGGCATCGCTATGGCCGACTAATCCGAGTTCATGAGGAATATTCACCCCTCCTAAAATTAAGGGGCGGTCTGGGCCGAGTTGATGGATATCGTAACCGTTGCCGATCCGAATGTTCATAGGTGGTAGTGGGAAAGTCTATGATCGCCAGCTATTTGCTTCGATCATACCCCAAATTCACACGGCTCTAGTTCGCGATTCTCAGCCATCCGCGACGAGTGGCATAGATCAGGCGATCGATCGCCGAGCGTTCCTCTTCACTAATCGAGTGTTGCAACAATACGGATTGCAGTTGTTTGCGGTTATCAGAGGTCAATTCACCTGTATGGCAAACCTGAAAGACCAATTCGGCAATATTGAAACCAGAAGATATGGTATTTGGTTGAAACATGATCGTATTAAAGTTGATTTTTAAGAAATGACCAAATGAGCTAGAATCCTCAGCCCTAGCGATTGAGATCTCTGATATCCAATAGTTGGACGGGTTGACCTTGACCGCCAGCTCTGAATCTATAAGACCAAAATAATCGAAACCAACCCTAGCTTCTGTGAGACTCCTCCAACATTACCGTGATGTGTATCACATGAAGAAATCTAGACCAATATCTAGACCAAAAAGAATGAGGCTTGACAAAAAACAGAAAGTATGATATTAAACACAGTTTTTTAACCCTAGACCCAAGCCTAGGGATTATCCCCGAAGCACCCCAACACCATACTCAGAAGACAATAGGGTAAACTGAGTCTTAGTTTTATGCAATTCTAGGCTCATTTATACCACTATGCCCCACCTAAAGACCTTTCAGCAATTTTTGAAACAATTCTTGATTATTACGGTCATTTCATTTATCTTCACTGAGATTGGATTTCGACTTTATAATTCTATCAATCCCTCATTTATCTTTTATGATAAATCCTATGGTCGATTTCGAGGTAAACCCCTGTCTAAACATTATGACTTCACCTTGAATTCTCAGGGGTACAAAGATTTAGAATTTGAAACTCAAAAAACCGAAGGAATCTATAGAATTATTGGCATAGGAGATTCCTTTGCCTTTGGTGTTGTCCCCTATGAGGAAAATTATTATACCCTAGTTGAGGAGCAGTTACAAGCACAAAACCAATCCGTAGAACTGTATAATTTCGGCATTCCTAATCTAAATCCTAAAGATTATCTAGCGCTCTTGCTCAATGAGGGATTAAATTACGATCCCGATATGATTATTGTTTCCTTTTTTCTGGGTAATGACTTCTTAGATAGTCGAGATCAAAATCTCTCCCAACCCTTGTACACTTATTCCTATGTTGCCTCCTTTTTTAAGTTCCTCTGGGATCTGCAAAAAAGTTATGAAGGCCAGTGGGAACTCCCAGAGAATATGGTTTACGATGATAACATGAAGGTTTTTACGGATGAAAATTATCTGGCGATGGAGATACGCCGCAGTAAAATATTCATCAAAAACAATCCTGAGTTTAGTCAAACTTTTGACTATGCAATGCAGTTTATCGATCAAATGAATGAGATAGCACAACAGCGTGATATTGAGTTTTTAGTCGTCATTATTCCTGACGAAGTACAAGTCAATATGGAGTTGCAAAATCAAGTCATTGCGGGACTAGATATGCAGTCGGAACAATTTGATTTTGCCTTACCCAATCGGTTGATGGCGGAAAAACTATCTTCTCTTAATATTGATTATCTGGATTTGTTAGAACCCTTTCAATCTACGTCCCAAACAACGCGCCTATATCGTCCGAATGATAGTCATTGGAACATTGCAGGAAATCGATTAGCGGCCACAGAAATTTATAAAACTATTTTACCGAAGTTGTCTGAATCTCGGCAGGATTAGCTACTTCGATCTGTCCCCTGAGATGCCGTTAAAAGATCCATTCAATGACCCGATCTGATGTTCTAGTTAATATAGTCATGTTGCTGACAGCACCATGAGTTATTGCTGCTGCAAGTGTGAAAATATGAAAAGGGGGTCTCTTAAACGATTGCCTAAGTAGTACAATACTACATTAGTATCTAACAAAATCAACAGTTCTGCCACTACTATTCGCCCCTGATTTCCTTCTGATATTCTAAAGGGTCTTTTCCCAATTGAATTGCGCCAGCATATTTGGCTATATCGAACTCTTCTTTGCTATTAGCGATCGCCTGTTCATCGATCCAATCTAAGAAGGGTTGAGAACCGGCAATAATAGGTAGGGCAATGATTTCGGGGACTTCATAACTGTGGAGTTCCCGAACCCTGGCTTCTAGGGTTTCAAAGAGATTGAGTTTCGTTCTAACCATCAGTTGCCACTCGCTGTGTCGTTCAAGTTTGCCCAGCCAAGTGTAGGTGGAAAAGACGGGGGTAATGCTCACCGAAGCAGCAAGCTGGGATTCAACCAAAGACAAGGCGATCGCTTTTGCCTCTTCTTCAGAAGGGGCTGTTACCAGAACCAAACCATAGGAAGTCATATCAAAATTTACGTTTTCTAAGGGTGACCATACAACTAAGCTTAATCCCAGAAACCTCTAGTTTACAGAGACTAGGGTTTATTGCTAAGTTGTTGAGATAGTGATTTATACAGGTTTTGAGTGATGGTTGTCATGGAAGGTATGGGGACTCCCATCGGTAGCTATGCGCCGGATTTTGAAGTGCCGGGTGTGGACGATCGGGTGCATCATCTAGCCCGCTATATGGAAAAGCATCAGGTCATTGGTGTCGTGTTTATGGGTAACCAATGCCCATATGTGGCCGAGCTTCTTGAGGCTTTGAAGCAACTTCAGCAGGAAGTGCAAACCCAAGAGGTGACTTTTGTGGGGATGAATGCGAATCAGGGTTCGGAGAATTCAGGGGAGAGTTTTGAGCAAATGAAGGAATTTGCCCAAGAGCATCAGCTTAATTTTCCCTATCTGCGGGATGTGACTCAAGATGTGGCTCAGTGTTTTGGGGTAACCCAGACTCCAGAAGTGTTTTTGCTCAATCATGAGGGAAAATTGTGTTATCGCCGGGGACTGACTGAAGAAGAGAAGGCCGTAGAGAGATGGATTGAAGATATCCGGGGGGCGATCGCCCAAATCCTGCAAGGAGAAGAGGTAACCTATCCCATTCCCAAGGTATTGGTTGGCACTGCGATTCAATGGCGCTCCTGAGTCAAACCCCAGGCGGCAAAAAAAACTCTTCGGGAAGATTGTCATCATCTGCTATCTTAGGTGAGAGCAATTCGTACTGAACAATCGATCTGGAGATTACAGAGTCTGGGCATGGGGACAGGTTATCAGCGCATATTACTAAAACTCAGTGGTGAGGCCTTAATGGGAAACCTGGCCTATGGCATCGATCCCGCGATCGTGCATAATATTGCCGAACAAGTGGCGGAAGTGGTAGAGAGTGGCATACAAGTGGCCATTGTTGTCGGTGGAGGGAATATTTTCCGGGGTGTGAAAGGGGCTGCTGCTGGCATGGATCGGGCAACGGCTGACTATATTGGCATGATTGCAACGGTGATGAATGCCATGACTCTACAAGATGCCTTAGAACAAATCGATGTGCCGACTCGGGTACAAACGGCGATCGCCATGCAAGAAGTGGCAGAACCCTATATCCGTCGTCGGGCTATGCGTCACTTGGAAAAGGAACGAGTGGTGATTTTTGGCGCGGGTTCGGGGAATCCGTTTTTTACCACCGATACCACGGCGGCATTAAGGGCTGCTGAAATTAATGCGGACGTGATTTTTAAGGCGACTAAGGTAGATGGAGTCTATGATAGTGACCCGAAAACCAATCCGGAAGCCAAACGCTATGAGAGCTTGACCTATCAGCATGTTTTGGCCCATGAATTACAAGTGATGGATAGTACGGCGATCGCTTTGTGTAAAGATAATGATATTCCCATTTTGGTCTTTGACCTGTCGGTGAAGGGCAATATTCGTCGCGCCGTCATGGGAGAGTCAGTTGGAACAGTTGTAGGAGGTTCCTGTGAAATTAAATGAGATTGAAGAATTAATGCAGAAGGCTGTTGAATCGACTCGCCATTCTTTTAATACGATTCGGACGGGACGGGCTAATAGTGCCCTCCTAGACCGGATAATGGTGGAATACTATGGTACGCCAACTGCTCTCAAATCCCTAGCGAATATTAGTACCCCAGATGCCACTACTATTTTGATTCAACCCTATGATAAAACCTCGTTAACTCAGATTGAAAAAGCCATTTCTCAATCAGATGTGGGATTAGTACCCAACAATGATGGTCAGGTCGTGCGACTGAATATTCCTCCATTAACAGAAGAGCGCCGTAAAGAATTTGTCAAACAAGCGGCCAAGTTAGCAGAAGAGGGTCGAGTTTCTGTGCGGAATAATCGTCGTCAAGGAATTGATGATACTCGCAAGAAAGAGAAAAACGGCGATCTGACTGAGGATGAATCCCGGAGTTTACAAGATGAGATTCAAAAGCTGACGGATAAGTATATTCAGAAAATTGATGATCTGTTAGCTGAAAAAGAGAAAGATATTACCACAGTTTAAGACGTTGGTCTCAGTCTGAGGTCTCTTTTTACCCGCTTGCCTCTAGGGTTAAGCGGGAATGGCTAAGTTTAAAGCAGGCTGGGTTTGGCTGGGCCGCACAGTATAGGCTACATGCATGGGATAGCCGTAGTTAGCATAGATAAAATCAATATGCCTGAGTGCCGTTTCCCGATGGCGATAGGTTTTGAGTATGGTTTGATTTCCGTTGGCGTATTCAAGGCAAACGTCCCAAGTCATCATTGGTTTCTCCTTTAAGTCAAAATCGCGTAAGACTACGATAGGCTTTATGAAGTTTTCATGAAGCTGTCTTTGATTTTGATCCTAATCCACCCTGGTGGAGTTTGAGTTCAGTGATCGTACTTATTTTTGAAGAAAAATTAAAATTTAGTTCCGAAAAAGTAAGGAAAACATTCAGAAAAGCTGGCAGGAATCGAGCAGAAATTGCCGGAATGCAGCAAAAAAAAGCTGTTAAGGAGTGTTATCGTACAGTTGTCAAAATCTGGAAGAAAGTGATCCTATGTTTGATTGCATGATTGTTGGAGCAGGGCCGGCTGGGGCAACGGCGGCTTATCATTTGGCTAAACAGGGCCGTTCTGTGGCGATCGTAGAACAGGCAGCATTTCCTCGGTATAAACCCTGTGGTGGGGGAGTGTCTCCAGCGATCGCCCAATATTTTGATTTTGATCTCGATCCTGTGGTTAATTTGAAGGTGAACCAACTGCGCTACACCTGGCAACTCGACGATCCGGTGAAGGTGAAGCTACAAGAGCAACAGATGCTGATCGTGCGTCGGGATAGCTTCGATCAGTTTTTGGTCGAACAGGCTCAAAATCAAGGGGCAACCCTCAAAGATAATACTCCAGTAACGGGAATTGAGTGGAAAAGCGATCGCTGGGAACTGAAAACTCCCCAAGGAACCCTTGAAGGGCGCTATCTGATCGCTGCGGATGGAGCCAAAGGGCCCATGGCCAAATGGCTAAAAATCAAACAGGGTAAGGAAAAACTGGCAGGAATTTTACAGATCTCTGGGCTACCCACAGAGGAAAAACTCGCTCTACATTTTGATTTTGGCAGCCTCAAAAATGGATTTATTTGGAACTTTCCCCAAAGTGATGGCTATGGGATCAGCGCCACCACATTCCAGGGAGGAGATGCCAAAAAGCTGCAAGAGACTCTAGAGAGCTATTGCCAAGCGAGTGGAATTCAAGGGGGAACGGTGCAATATCATGAGCATTCCGTGCGTTTGTGGGATGGCGATCGCTCTTTACATACCCAAAACGCCCTAGTTGCCGGTGAAGCCGCCCAAATTGTCGATCCCCTTTCTGGGGAAGGTATCCGTCCCTCCATTTTTAGCGGAGTCAAAGCAGCAGAGGCGATCGACTCAGCCCTTGGTGGCAACAGCAATGCCCTAGAAACTTATAGCCAAACCCTGTCGGAAGTCTGGGGTGCAGACATGAAATGGGCTGCCCGCATTAGTGGCGTTTTTTATAAACTGCCCAAAGTCAGTTATCGAGTCGGTGTGAAGCGACCAGCCGCCAGTAAAATCATGAGTAAAATTCTCTGTGGACAACTCAGCTATGCAGAAGTAGCCGGAGCTGCCATTAAACAACTGGGAAGCGGACTGTTTAAGTAGAATTCTGTGGCCCTAGTGCCATGACACAGCTAAAATAGTGCATTAGCGTAGGGTGGGTTAGGCGGCTAAAACCTAGACTCTGACAGCAATCTATCAATCCGCCGTAACCCACCATTTTAGGGTTGTCACGGCACTAGGGTAGGGATAGCACAAGAAACGCAATCAAGCCTTCATCGCTTCTGGCGATCCCTCTTTTCTCATTTTCCAGAAGGCTAACACTTCTGGCGATCGCTTCCCTAAATTCAATGATTGACTATCAACCTCCCTTATATTTCAATGATGGTTTAATCCAAACCCTGGCTGTAGACTACTGGTATGGCACAACCTGGCAAAAATGGGGCGATCGCGCCCCCTGGTTACGCCATCTGCCCCCAGTTCCTTGGCAAGAACAGATCTTCACCGGTGCTGAAGGGGTTCCCCTCTGGGGAATCTGGAGTTGTCCCCCCCATGCCAAAGGCACGATCATCTTCAATACCGGAATCAACGGCATTGTTAACCAGGAGTGGTACGCGACTTTACTCGGCCGCAAAGCTTACCACCGTAACTTTGCCATTCTCCTCTACGACTGGCGAGGTCACGGGAAAACTGCCGAACTTTCCCCTATCCCCTCCTCCTACGGTTGGCGAGAAGGACAAGATCAAGTCCATCTGGCCGAACAACTGATTGCCCTGGGTTGCCCGACTCCAGTCATTCTCACCGGTGCGTCTATGGGGGGACAATTGGCTTTATGGGGAGTCAAAGCAGCCATGGAAACTGATTCCTCCCCGATCTGCGGCGGAGCGACCTTAGCCACCAATCTCGAATCTAACCGTTCCCTAGCCCATCTACAAAGCACGGTTATGGGTCGAAAAATCGAGCAGAGTTTTGTACGAAAATTTCGCGCTGAAGCCGAAAAACGGCAAAAATTGTTTCCCCAGAGCTTAAAACCGGATGCTCTAGAACGGATGACTTCAGTAGATCGGTGCGATCGCGAAATGGTCATCGACTACTACAAGTTTAACAGCGTTGAAGACTATTATCAGCAAACCAGCGCCCTATACTTTTTAGACCAGCTTACCCTTCCTTACTTAATTATTTATGCTGAAGACGATCCCCTATTCGATCCAAAAATCATCCCACTCATGAAGCAATACATGGGACAAAACCCCAACGCCCATCTGATCCTGACGAAAAAAGGCGGTCATATCGGTCACATTAACAAGCCTAACCGTTTAGAAGATCGATTTTGGGCCATGAATCGATTACTCGACTTTTGCGAAACCCTAATAGCGCCAACCCCATTCCCTCAGCACCCGAAGCCTACATAACCCCCTTAAGAACAGAAATATGATAGAACAGAACGAAAGATCGATACAGATTACCAGCGCCGTGCGGTATGTATCGGCACGATAGACCCCTTACTAGGCTGACATGAGTAGCACGATCGCCAGACTGTGGCAAACGATAGTTAACCTGATTAACGAAATTTCCAATACTTCCATCCTCACAATTGGCAATGAACCGATCACCATTTTTGCCATTATCAATATACTCGTTGCCTTAGTCATTGTCCTTGTCTGTGCCAGGCTGCTGAAAAACTTCCTCAAATATCGCCTACTCCGCAAGCTCAAAATTGACGAAGGCAACCGTCAGGCGATCGCCACCATTGTCAGTTACAGCTTCTCCACCATTGGTTTTCTCATTATTCTACAAACCAATGGCTTTGATATAGCCTCTTTAACCGTACTCGCAGGGGGTTTAGGCGTTGGTATTGGTTTAGGACTACAAAGTATCACCAAAAACTTTACCAGTGGACTCACCTTACTGGTTGAACGTAAACTGCGCGTCGGCGATTTTGTCGAATTTGAGGGCATGGATGGTTATGTCCAAGAAATCTCCCTACGCTCCACCTTAATTCGCACCCGGCGCGGGGGTTCAGTTGTTGTTCCCAATAGCCATTTAGTCGAAAATATTATTCTTAATTGGAATTATGAATCCCCCACCAATCGGATTCACATTCCTGTCGGTGTAGAATATGGTAGCGATCCCGTTCTCGTCACTGAAGCCCTCTTAAAAGCTGCTTATATGGAGCCTTCAGTCAGCTCAGAACCGCCCCCCAAAGTAATTTTTATTGGCTTTGGAGCCAGCTCCTTAGATTTTGAACTCTGGGTTTGGGTTTCCCGTGTAGATTTAGAACCCCATATTACCAGTTCTCTCAACTTTTTAATTGAATATCACCTCAGACAATACAATATTACCATTCCCTTCCCTCAGCAAGATCTATGGTTGAAAAATCCAGAAGTTCTCTATCCCATTGGACGCAGAAAATCGGAAGCCCAGGATTTTTTAGAAATTACCCAAAAAGAGGCCATTCAACAGCCCAAGCCTCTAGCCTTACGGAATTTACTGCCCCAAGTCACCTACTTTGAAAATTTTACCGAACTGGAATTAAGACAACTGATTGAAGTGGGATGTCGGCGACGGTTAAGAGAAACTGAAGTGCTATTTCGAGAAGGAGATCCAGGCGATGGGTTTTATATCGTCTTATCGGGAACTGTGGAAGTTTATGTTGAAAAAATTAACAAACATTTAACTCATTTGGGCCCAGGTAAGTTTTTTGGAGAACTCTCTTTAATGTTGGGCATTCCCCGCACGGCTTCAGTTCGCGCCGTTGAAGAGACGATTTTATTTGCCATTAATCATAAAGGATTTGAAAAACTCTTGCAGCAACACCCAGAACTGTCTGAGGTGATTGTGCAGGAGTTTGCTAAACACCAAGAAGAACTTTCTGAGCGACAAAAGCAGTTGCGAGAAATGGGACTCGTGGATGCTGCTGAAGATGATAAAAATCCGGTGGTTTGGGTGAGAAAACGGCTGAAAAATTTATTTGGTGTTTGATACAGAACTTTAGGAAAAAGGCAAAAGTTATTTCCTGTTTACTATATCCCAGCGCCAAGCGCTCTAAAGATTACGCTGAAATTCTTCGAGCAAATCCATTAAATTTAACTGGGCTTGCATCGGCATTAAATCTAGCAGGGGAACTTCCCGACGACCTCCGCCCAGTTTCACAGTGATAGCTTGTAGAATTTCTAAGACTTGATTTTCTTCGAGGCGATTTTCTTCTAGTAGAGGATAAAGGCGCTCTGCTAACGGGGTATGAAGATGGGCATCATTGAGATAAAGATGCCATTTAGCAATATCCATATAGACATTTTCACCAATTTCTGCGGCTAATTTCTCGATAGCTTCAGTGGGATAGATGCTGCTCATGGGTTTTCCTCCTACTCAGGTTCGGTTGAATCGACCTATTTGAGACCTTAGCGCTCAATTGAAGATCTGGCAAGGGTTAAGGATAGAGCGCTTCGCGCGGTAATAGGTAACAGGTAATGAGTATATATGCCCGTAACATTCTTAATTTTGATAGGCTCTGGAAGGGTGAATAACTCCATAGAGCAATGAATAGTCTGGTGCGATCGCCCCCCCTGTGAAGGCCCCAATAGATCCTTAAAAGAGTCTAAGATTGCCCTGTAACGGTCGAAAAGCTGATACAATCCGTAAAAGTGCTTAATGATTTGATAAAAGGTTCCTGGATGACCAATTACAGTAGTTCTGAAGCCGTAGCCGATCTTAATCGCCGAAGAGTGATTAATACGCTCACCTTAACCGTTCCTAGAATTGGGTTCATTGTGGCGATCGCCGCAGTCATCTGGTGGGAAAAATCGGTTGCCCCCCTTGACATTGCCTTACTCGTCGGTTTTTACATTCTCACCATTCTAGGGGTGAGTGTGGGATATCATCGCTTATTTTCCCACAAAGCGTTTAAGACTGGGCCAATTCTGAAAGCCCTGATTGGTATTTGTGCTTGTATATCGACTCAAGGAACGATCTCCAGTTGGGTCAGCCACCATCGCCAGCATCACCTCTATAGCGATCAACCCGGAGATGTTCATTCCCCCCACCTACACGGAAAAAGTTTGTGGGGAAAAATCCAAGGATTTTGGCATGGCCATTTTGGTTGGATGGTCGGTGCGACTTGGGTGGAACCCTTACCCTATATTAATGACTTAAAGAGCGATCGCGTCGTGCAATGGGTCGATCGCTTTTGTTTACTCTGGATATTCCTTGGTTTAGCGCTCCCGGCAGCCATTGGCGGAGCCATTTATGGATCTTGGGAAGGTGCTTTTCAAGGTCTCATTTGGGGCGGTGCATTGCGAATTATGCTCAGTTTCCAAGGAACCCTCACGGTTAACTCCATTTGCCACTTGTGGGGGACTCAACCCTTCAAGACTGGAGATTTCAGCCGCAATAATCCCCTGATTGCCATGATTACTCTAGGGGAAGGTTGGCACAATAACCATCATGCTTTTCCTTACTCTGCTCGGTTTAGCATGAATTGGTGGCAAATAGACTTTTCCTGGTGGGTGATTGCCCTCTTGCAACGTCTGGGTTTAGTCTGGGATGTTAAATTCCCTTCAGATCAAGATATTGAGCGCAAACAAAATGAGAGTGCTGTTGCAGCGAGTTAGCTGCTAGTGCGGGTATAGCTAGGGAGCCAGAGGTTACCACGACTCAATATCAAAGGTTTCAGGAGTGCGGGCATCTTGCCCGCTTCTTAACGATAGCTAGCTTAATTAGGTTGGGTTTCACTATTGTTTAACCCAACCTAAACAGAGGATTAATTATCTAGGGGAACAAAATCATAGCCGAAACCGGTACTATTGCCGGGTTGAACTTCGACTAACTGAAGGCTCTGATTGCGATCGCCCGATGGCAAGAAGCGAATGGTTCCCGATGCTCCACTGACCTGAAAATTTGAGGCTAACAGAGTCTGCTGAATGCCAGAACGACTCGGATCGCGGGCGATCGCCTCTAACAACACTTGAGCCGCATCATAGGCTAAAGCCGTGCGCCAATTCACCTGGCCGCCCCATAACTGGAGGCTCTGTCGGGCAAAGGGAGATTGGGCATTCGCCAAAAAATGCCAAGGAATCGCTACCACCATCCCCACAGCCTTTTCCCTACCCACATTTAAAACATCGGGTTGATATAAACTATCCCCGCCCAGAAGGGGCAACTTACCGTCATTAATAATAATCACATCTAGAGCAGCATTAAAAACTGTGGAATCCGAAGCCAGTAAAATCACTTCAGCTCCTTGACTGGTAGCTTGTTGAACCGCATTACCCGCACTAAACATCAAGCTGGCAAAGTCCAACTCAGATACCACCTCTCCCCCATCAGCAAAGAGGGCAGTGGTAAAGCTATCCTTGAGCGACCGACTATACTGGCTGTCAGAATTAAAAAATACCGCCACCTTTTGTTTTTGTAACTTTTGGAGCAAATAACGAGAGAGAGTTGTACCCGTAAAGCGATCGCTGGGAACAGTACGAAAAATATAACTGCCTGCTTGCGACAACTCCACGGATGTAGAGGTGGGAGAAATCATCACCAACTGCCCCCTCTGATAAACAGGAGCAGCCGCTAAACTCACCCCACTGCTAAAATGGCCAACCACACCCAAAACCTGCTCATCCGCAACTAACGCTTGGGCAATCTCAACAGCAGCCTCTGGATTATTCCCATCGTCAGCAATCAAAATCTCTACAGGAGTCCCCTGAATCCCTCCCTGTTGGTTAATCTCCTGTTGTACTTGGGCCACACCACGCAGCAATTCTTGGGCAGCATTAACCTGGGTAGTAATGGGGACAGAGACAGCCAGAGTATAAGCCCTTTGTCCAGCAATGCGGGCATTATTCAGATAGATGAGTGCTTCGGGATCGTTGCGGTTCAGACTTAAAGACGCTTCTAAATCAGCGATCGCCCCTTGCCAATTGCCCTCAGCCATCTGAGTCACCGCACTACGTTTCTGGGGTGTAGCTTCCTCCTCAATCAACAACCGCTCTCCACGACTGAGCCGCTCTTCCACAGGCCCCAAGGCGGTCTCAGCATTGGAAGTTTCAGTTTCAACTGCACTGGGAAGGATCTCCCCCTCTCCCCGATTCAGGAACCACCATAAACCGAAACCCACCAGCCCCAAACACACAATCAGGGCGATTAACAAAATTCGGGTGTCATTCTTCTGAGCCATTTGTTCTATCCAAATCACTTAAAATAAAAACAGGGGTATTTGATATATTGCCCCTATTTTTTTAGGTGAGTGGGGAGTGGGGAGTAGGCAATCTAGCGCTTCTCTCTTCTATGGAGTACAGCTTGAAGGCTAGACCCTAAGCCATACAAGCGATTGCCTATTGCCTTTTGCCTATTGCCTTTTGCCTAGCGCTTCGCGCTATATACCCATTCCCCATTCCCCATTAGGCTTTAGCCGCAAAAATCTTTTCTAAGACCTCTTCCACAGCCTTATCGGGAGTGGACGCACCTGAAGTAATACCGACGACAATTTCGCCAGAAGGCAACCAATTGTCCTCAATAGTAATCTTGCCATCCAAAGGTTTATGTTCAATACGATTATCAGCCAAGATGCGATCGCCCCCATCAATATGATACGAAGGAATGTTTCTGGCGATCGCAATCTCTTGTAGATGGGTCGTATTCGACGAATTAAACCCACCAATGACCACCATCAAATCCAGCTCTTCTTCCACCAAGCCTAACATCGCGTCCTGACGCTCTTGAGTCGCATCACAAATGGTATTAAAACTATGAAAATGCTCCGTCAAGGTATCAGGGCCATACTTTTTCATCATCGTATGCTCAAACAACTTACCAATCTGCTCCGTTTCACTTTTGAGCATGGTGGTTTGATTGGCAATTCCCACCCCGACTAAATCCCGATCCGGATCGAACCCTTCCGAGCAAGCGCGACTAAACTTTTGCAAGAACTCCTCTTTATCTCCCCCATGGAGGATGTAGTTACAGACATACTCGGCTTCCTCCAAATTCAGCACAATTAAATAGGTTCCAGCAAAAGAACTGGTCGCCACCGTTTCCTCATGCTTATACTTGCCATGAATAATCGAAGTGTAGCTTT
Organism: Roseofilum capinflatum BLCC-M114; assembly: GCF_030068505.1. Classification (NCBI taxonomy): domain Bacteria; kingdom Bacillati; phylum Cyanobacteriota; class Cyanophyceae; order Desertifilales; family Desertifilaceae; genus Roseofilum; species Roseofilum capinflatum. The sequence goes on along the minus strand of NZ_JAQOSO010000087.1, from coordinate 10,444 downwards.
TTTTCTTGTGTCTTTCCACCGTATTCCAGACCTTCGACACCCAAGGACAAGTGGTATCCACAATTTTGCATTGCTTCTCATGCAGTTCTTTCATTTCCTGGACGCTTGCGCCAAACGCCGGTAAAATCACCACATCTCCTGAGTTCACCACCGAAAAATCCTTGGTATTCCCCTCAACCGGAATAAATTGCACATTCATCTGGCGCAGATGGTCATTGACAGCCGGATTATGGATAATCTCATTGGTAATCCAGATATCTTCCGTGGGGAAATGTTCGCGGGTTTCATAGGCCATCGCCACCGCTCGTTCTACTCCCCAGCAAAAGCCAAAGGACTCGGCCAATCGAATGGTAACGTTTCCCTGAGTGAGAGTATAGTTATTCTCCCGCAACTTTTGCACGAGGGGACTTTGATAGGCCGTATTCATAAGCTGGGTCACTTCAGCCTGATGGCCAAACCCTTTGCGATGGTAATTTTCAGATTTTTTAAGCGTGCGAGAAAAGGCTTTGGTATCCATGGATAATTGATGATTGTTGGTTTTGAGTTCGGGATAACCGAGTCTCGGTTTGGCCCCTAGACTCCCTGGTGCAGTTGCAAACAGGGGATATAGATCAAGATAATATACTCCTGGGGCCTGAGCTAGGGCCAGCAAAAATTAGACAGGGGTGTTTGATGCGGGTCTTTAAAATGGATCGGGGAGCGTTCAAACTCCCTATCGCCCTATCGCCCTATCTCCCCATCCTGTAAAATTAACTATTGCCTCCATACTCCGTCCCTAGAATTTCACATGAACATTTTGACCAAACTCTTCTCTCGACCCACAATGAAACCCCTCTTCGGTCAACGGAATCGAGGCATTGAAATCAAATCAGAACCCGAAATCGAGATTATGCGAACCAGTGGTAAAATTGTGGCTACGGTTCTCTCTGAAATTGCTGAACTCGCAGAACCGGGCATGACGACGGCCGATCTCGATGCCTATGCCGAAAAACGGATTCGTCAGATGGGGGCAACACCGAGTTTTAAGGGGTATCATGGCTTTCCGGCTTCTATTTGTGCCTCCGTAAATCATCAAGTGGTTCATGGGATTCCCTCCCGTAAACAAGTCCTCAAATCAGGGGATTTATTGAAAGTAGATACGGGAGCCTACTATCAGGGTTATCACGGTGATTCGTGTATTACAATTCCCGTGGGTAAGATTCCGGCATCAACCCAAAAACTCATGGAGGTGGCAGAGCAAGCCCTCTATGAAGGGATAAAGCAAGTGAAGCCGGGTAATACGCTGCTCGATATTGCGGGTGGAATTGAAGATTATGTGCAACCCCATGGATATACAATCGTTGAAAATTATACCGGTCATGGAGTGGGGCGTAACCTGCATGAAGAACCCGCCGTGTTTAACTTTCGCACGGATGCCCTACCCAATGTGAAACTGCGTCCGGGAATGACATTGGCGATCGAACCGATTATTAATGAAGGTTCAAAAGTTACTCGTGTTTTACCGGATCAATGGACGGTGGTGACGGTGGATAATGCCCTTTCTGCCCAATTTGAGCATACGGTTTTGGTGACCGAGAACGGTTATGAGATTCTCACCGATCGCACTCTATGAACCAGATTTGATACCAGCTCATTGCAGATAAAATTCCCCTAGGGTCAAACCTTCCATTAATCCAAAAGCTAAGATAGCGCTACCGAGAGGAACCGTTAAATTATCAATCCCAAAGCGAGAAAAGGCTTCTAAGAACGTGGCAAATAGGGCAACGATCGCCGAACCGATCCAGATTAAGCCCACATTGCCATACACGGGCAGTAAAATCAGCACACAGATGCCATAACTGACGGCAAACATGGTCGCTGTTCCTTCCCAAGTCTTTTTCATTTTGCCCAGGAAATAGGGATGAGTGCCGAAATTTTGACCCACTAAGGCTGCTAGAGCATCGCCCCAGGTCATAATCAAAATCCCCAGAGCGGCATAATAGGGTTGATGCAAGGGCCAAAACAGGGCAATTAACAGGCCAATACTCACCGAGTAGAAAAATGTGCCCCAACTTTGGCGACCGATGCCATTAATCCCCGGTAGGATAGGGAAAGAATAGGATAAAAGGGCGATCGCACTAAACACGATCGACGCTGCGATGCCAACCCAAGCGGGAATATCAAAGAACCAGGCCAACAGAATCACATTTCCTGAGCCAATATGGACAACTTTGCGAATCATTTCCGCATTCGCCCAAGGGTAGCGACTCAGCCAGACCGAGACTAGGAAGATTAGACCCAGCCACAGACTGATGGTAATGAATTTTAGCTCTAAGGTAAGAATAGGGGAAATGGCCACGATCGCCTACAACTTCCAGTTCTTGACTGCTCTATGTCTGATTCTCCCAGAATTTGGGTCAATTTGATCGCTCTCCTTCCTGTCTTCTCCTGCTGCCTTCCGAAAGAGTGCAGGGCCAATCGTGATAGGGTAAACCTTGAGCCTTGCGTTGCTTTTTTTGAAATCATGTTAGAGCTATACCAATTTGAATTTTCCCAATTTTCTGAGAAAGTTAGACTCATTCTCGATTACAAAGAATTGGAGTACCGTACCATTGAAGTGACTCCAGGGGTAGGACAACTGGAGGTGTTGAAGATTTCTGGACAACGGCAAGTCCCGGTACTCAAGGATGGCAATACCGTGATTGCCGATTCTACGGCGATCGCCTTATATTTAGATCGCCAATACCCAGAAAAGCCCATTATGCCCACGGAACCCCGGCAGCGCGGTTTATGCTTAATGATGGAAGAATGGGCCGATGAGTCCATTGGAGTCAAAAGTCGGAAAGCCCTCTATGGTGGATTGAGTCAAGACCAACTTTTCCGAACTGCCGTTTTACCCAGTCCTACTCCCGATTTTATTAAAACCCTAGTCGGTTCAGTGCCCAGAGAATTTTTCCAAGTTTTAGGCTATGGAGTCGGGGCCAGTCCAGAAGAAATCCAGGCAGCACAGGACAGCTTAAAACAAGATTTAGAGGCGTTAAGTTTAATTTTAGTCGATCACCCCTATTTGGTGTGCGATCGCCCCACTCTAGCCGATTTAGCCGTGGCTGGATTAAGCATTTTAATTAAGTTCCCTGAAGGGAATTATCTCAAGATTCCGGAAGCTTTACAAGGAAAAGGCATTCCAGGATTAGCCGATAATCCGTCCTATCAACCCTTTTTTGAGTGGCGCGATCGCCTCTACTCTAGTATCCGCAAATCTCCTGCTTCAAGTTCCTCCAATTCTTCACCCACTTCTATCGAAATCGAGTAAATTGAGAGAGGACAATTAGGGCTAGGGAATAGGCAACAGGCAATGGGTTATGGGTGTTCGGTTTCAGTATTTGAAAAAAGTCCTAACTGCCTGGGCGGTTGCTATACAATCGATGTTCCCCAAGCCTATTCCTAGTCGGTTCCTCGATCCCTATTATCGATTTCAATCCCTGGAAGAGATTACTTTAGCAGCTAGATTAGGGGTAAAAATTGATGTCAATCAAGCCACGGTGGATGATTGGTTACGGTTACCCCTTTTTTCGATTCATCAAGCTCGATTTCTGGTCAATCTCACGCAAGCTGGAGTGCAATTTTACGGTTTAGAAGATATTGCTGCGGCTCTGGAATTACCAGTAGAACGGTTACGCCCCATTGAGCCGATTTTACAGTTTTGCTATTACGATCGCAGCAGCCTTTGTTTGAATGTGAATCAAGTTTCTTTACCAGAACTTTTACAGATTCCCGGCATCGATCGCCCCTTGGCTGAAGCCATTGTTACCGAGAGAACTCAACAGGGAGAGTATCAAGATTGGGTTGATTTTCAACGTCGCTTGGGTTTATCGGGAGAGCAAATTAGCGCCTTGCTCCCTTATCTACGGTTTTTGTCACTCTCCGAGTTCAATGAATAGGAAATCTGCCAATTTAGCTATTGATACTCTATTTTATTCTATCTTCATTATCGGAGAGTGACAGAAAAAAAGGGAGGGAGTATAACTTTCTGCGGACATCTGGGATCAGGCGATCGCCAGAAAAACCAGTTGCTCTGTTATCATGCGTAAACAGACCATTCAATAATCTATTCCCTATTCCCCATTACCTATTCCCTAGCGCCAAGCGCTGTAATTGCCATGCTCAACACCCATGACACCTATACCTGTCCCCTGTGTCGCCATGGACAGATTTCTGCACTTACGTTGATGGATGCATTTGCCTGTAACTTTTGCCGTCATATTTTTAGTGCGAATCTGCAACAGCAAACCCTTCAGCTTGCAGATGGAGATCGCCCCTTTGCCTGGTACTGGACGGGTAAAACTTGGATTAATGCGACTATGGGGCGATCGGGCGATCGCTCGTACCTTCTCTGGTTGTTGAGCCTTCCCCTCATCCTCCTACCGCCCACTCTGATTGGATTAGCCTCTTATATCTTCCCCCCCGATCCTCAAAGTAGCGGCGCATGGTTGCCTCTGGTTTGGACTGGACTAACCTTATTGACCCATCTGCTTCTGGTAGCTTGGCTCATGTTTGAATATTATCAATGGCCCTTCTTTCAAGCCATCCTCATCCGTTGGCAACAGCGTCTAAGTCCCAGGTAGTACCAGTTTTTAATTTTTAATTTTTAATTGAAATGTATACTCGTTTTCTCTCTGCTACTCTGCTCAGTCTCGCTCCTAGCCTAGCTCTTAGCCTTCCCAGTGTCGCCAACCCGGTGATTGACCGCATCGCCTCAGAAATTACGGTTCGCATCGAAGGCCCCCAGGGGGGTAGTGGGGTTATTTTCGCCACGGAAAATGACGTTTATTATGTGGTCACCAATGCCCATGTGGTCGATCAACCCGGTGACTATACGATTATTACTCCAGATGGCGATCGCTATCGGGTCAGCCCTTCCCATCGGTTGCGGATGCCGGGTGAAGATATCGCCGTGCTGGCCTTTCACAGTCCAGAGACCTATCGCACCGCCGACATAGGCGATCCCCAAGCAGAGGAAGTGGGAAACCCCATTTATGTAGCCGGTTGGCCCCAGTCTGGGGGATCGGTTCGCCAACGGATTTTCGTCAATACTGAAGGAGAATTGATCCAACTGCTTCAGGGGGTCGATCAAAGCCAACTCCCCTTAAATTATACCAATGTGGTGCGGGTGGGCATGAGTGGCGGCCCGGTCTTAAATAGACGGGGAGAGGCGATCGCAATTAACCGATTAGTGCAATTAGTCGAAGATACAGATCAAATCGTCGCAGCCGGAATTAAAATCGATAAAATTTTAACCTGGTGGGACAGTGCCCCAAAACCCACCCCCACCGCAGCCGATTCTAGAGCAGTGCTAAGTGACACCCCCGCTCCAGCCACAGAAGCCGTTGTTGCCGGGGGATATCAGTTAAGTCAAACCCTACAACGGGAGGGAGGATTCTTAGGCGCAATAGTAATAGGAGAGACCACCCTCATCAGTGGTCATAGTGATGGGCAAATTATCCTCTGGAATTTAGCCACTGGAGAACCCATCAAAACCCTCACCGGTCATCAAAAAGCCGTCAATACTCTGGCCGTCACCCCCGATGGTCAAACCCTGATAAGTGGCAGCGAAGACCGCACCATTAAGCTCTGGAATTTACCCTCTGGAGAACTACAAAAAACCCTCACCGGTCATCGAGATGCCGTCTCTGCTTTAGCCATTAGTCCTGATGGTCAAACCCTCGTTTCTGGAAGCTGGGATCAACAAATTATGATTTGGAATCTCAACACCTATGAAACTCTCGAAACCCTTCCCGGTCATCAAGGGTTAATTAGTTCCCTCGCCATTTCTCCCGATGGCAAATGGTTAATTAGTGGCTCCCAAGATACCACCATTAGAGTTTGGGACTTATCTACGTTCAAATTAATTAACATTCTCAAAGGTCACCGTTTATCCGTTCTCGCTCTAGCCCTCAGTGCCGATAGTCAAACCCTAGCGAGTAGCGGTGGAGAAGGAGACATTAACATCTGGAATTTAACCACCGGAGAATTACAGCGAACCCTCAAAGGTCACACCGATGGCGTTTGGTCTTTAGCGCTGAGGGAAGATAATCAAACCCTGATTAGTGGCAGTTGGGATAAAACGATTCGGTTTTGGAATGTGCAGACCGGTCAGTTACAATCTACAGTAAAAGAACATTCAGATTATGTGATTTCCCTCAGTTTGAGTGCTAACGATCGAAGACTCATTTCTGGGGGATTAGATAATCAGATATTAATTTGGCAACGCCAGCCAAATTAATCAGGAGGAAAAGACCAGTTACCCATTTTTAATTTTTAATTGATATGATGTTTGATTTTTGGGTAAAAACCAGTGGAACCTGGATTAATGTAGCAACGGTATTGGTGGGAACGGGGTTAGGGTTGTTACTGAAAAATCAACTGCCCCAGCGCATTCAAAGCACCATTACTCAGGGTATGGGGTTAATTACTCTATATTTGGGGATGAGTATGGCGGGCAGTTTAACACAAGCGCAAGCGGGAACGGTGGATGGGGTGGTGTTGGCTGTGATTAGTTTAACTTTGGGTGGGTTGTTGGGGGAATGGTGGCAATTGGAAGAGCGACTCAATGCTGTTGGTTCTCAACTAAAGAGTTGGTTTCGGGGAGGGGGAAGGTTTACAGAAGGGTTTGTTACGGCTAGTTTACTCTTTTGTGTGGGGCCTTTAACGTTGGTGGGTTCCCTGAATAATGGACTGACGGGTGATGATAGTTTGTTGGCTCTGAAAGCAACGATGGATGGGTTAGTGTCTATTGCGCTGACGGGTAGTTATGGCATTGGTGTGGGATTTTCTATTCTCACCATCATTGTGTTTCAAGGGGGGATTTCTTTACTGGCGAGTAGCCTGACTCAAATTTTACCCAATCCCGCTAACGACCCGCGTATTTTCCTGGTAACTGGAGTCGGTGGAATTATCATGTTAGGCTTAGGCTTGAATTTGCTGGATATGGGTAAGCTGCGGATTGCCTCATTTTTGCCAGCATTGGCGTTAGCGCCGTTGATTTATGCGATCGCCCAAGTAATACAGAATATTATCACTTATTAGTTTACCATTGAATCTAGACAATGCTATCCTTTCAAAGTTTCTCATTTATAGGAGTTCTGGATGAAAATTAGCACAACTACCGGATTAGTCGGCTTTTTGTTAGCCTTATCCACCTTAAGTGCTTTACCCGCTCAGAGTACCTCAAGGTTATCGCCATCTTCGAGTCCCTCGTCTAATCTGGAGCAGCGCTTAAATCGGTTAACTCAAACCCTACAAAATCGGGAACAACAGTTAGAAAGCAACCCCTTATCTTCTGCCCTAGACTCTCCTCAAGATCTTGCTGCATTTCGCAATGCGTTCCGTAATGGTGGCGGTTTCCGCAATAGTGGCGGATGGCGTAACGGGTGGCGTGATGGCGGTAGTTTTGTTAACTTCCGTAACCGATAAGTAAAGGAGTTTTGACACTGGATAAGTCATCTTGCATCTTGTATTCTTATCCCTATTCGCTGACTTCTGCAAGAAGTTTATTTTTTACCCAGAGGAGAGTATGAAAATTACAACAACTACCGGATTAGTCGGTTTTTTATTAGCCTTATCCACCTTAAGTGCTTCACCTGCCCAAGCGACAGGGAGTTTATCTGAATTCTCTAGTGCTAATGTGGATCTGGAACAGCGCTTAAACCGATTAACGGAAACGTTGAACACGAGAGAACAACAACTGGCTCTAGAGGAGAAGTCTTTCTCTTCTGAGACCGGAAAAAACCCAGATTTGGCCCAATTTCGCAATGTGTTCCGCAATGGGGGGGGGTTTCGCAATGGGGGAGGATTTCGTAATGGAGGATTTCGTAATGGGGGAGGATGGCGCAATGGATGGCGTGATGGGGGTGGTTTTGTGAACTTCCGCAATTGGTAAGCAGAACCCAGAACTGACAGAATGGGGCAAGCATGGAGTGGAAGGGGGTTAGGAGATGATGTTATGCGATCGCCAGCTTCACCTCTGGTGGGCTGATTTAAATCAGTTTATGCCACAATTGGCCAAGTTGAAGTCCTGTCTCTGTGTCGATGAATTAGAGCGATCGCAGCGTTTCCACTTTGATGAGCATCGACACTATTTTATCCTGGCGCGGGGGCTTCTCCGCTCTTTAGTCGCCCAGTATTTAAAAGTTCATCCCTCTGAGATTCAGTTTACTTATTCTCAGCGCGGTAAACCCGCCGTAGCTGTCCCGAAATCTGACTTAAACTTTAATCTCTCTCACTCCCAAAACTATGCCTTGTATGGCTTTGCGCTCAATGCCCCTGTTGGTGTAGATCTCGAAGCAATTCGCCCCCTGAACGACTTAGACGGTTTAGCTAAACGGTTCTTTTTACCCTCAGAATATCAGCAGATTCAACGAACTCCAATTTCCGAACAACCCTATACCTTTTTTCGTTATTGGACGTACAAAGAAGCCTACTTAAAAGCCATGGGGGAAGGGTTAGCGGGACTCGAACAAGCCGAAATTCAATTAACGGAAAATGGGGCACAAGTGAGCGATCGCGCCTGGTCATTATATCCTTTGACCCCTGCCCCCGGTACAGTCGCGGCTGTAGCTATTGAGGGTAACAACTGGCAACTGGTGCAACAACAGGCGATCGCCAAAAACGAAACCCTACTAACTCGTTAGCAGGGTTTTTGAGAATGTTGTTTCGATTTACCCACCTTGAAAAATAAATTTGAATCGGGATGACAGGATTTGAACCTGCGACATCCTGCTCCCAAAGCAGGCGCGCTACCAAGCTGCGCTACATCCCGGATGAACCTAAGTAACACTATAACCCATATCAGTCCGATTTGGCTAGAGCCAATCGAAGGGATAGATCGTTGAATCCTGTGCCTTGAACAGAACGTTTAGCCACAAAAAAAAGAGGGGGAAGACCGGTAAAGGGTTTGCTCCTCAAGTCAACCTGAGTCGCGATCGCCAAGAGTCGATACAGTTCCATGCCGTCTCTCTTTCCTAATTAGGATACCAAAACATCCCCTTAATTCCTTCTGGATCTTGGAGAAAACCCAGATTTCGGTAAAATTCCACCACATGAGGATCAGCAAACAAGGTAATGTTGCTAATATCTTCACTACGGAGTTTCTTAATTGTATGCTTCATCAGGGCCTTACCCAGACCTCTCCCTTGGAAAGCTGGATGAACCACCACATCCCAGAGAGTCGCATTAAATGCGTGATCCGAGGTTGCCCTAGCAAAGCCAATCAACCGACGATGGTTGCCTCGTAAATCCCACATCGAAATCACCAGAAAGCTATGCTCGATCGCTTTTTTGACTTTCCGTAAAGGACGGCGAGACCAACCAACCGCATCACATAGCTCTTCAAGTTCGTATAGGTCGATGTCCCGATTCGTGCTAAACACAATACGGGAAACCTTTCCAGAATCGCTCTTGAGATCCAAAGTAGCAAAATATTCCAGTGTTTTTCCTGGACTCGTTGTTATCGGAGTATCAGAGCTGCTAAACAAGCTTTTCCAAAAACCCATGCAGGTGTAATTGAAGTAGTCAAAGTTAAATAAACAATATTAGCTTAGTATATCTCCCCTAATCTTTTCCTTCTATTATGGCTCAGGGTTTAAAATCCTCTACCTTAGAACTGCTCAAACGCTTTAACCGAGCGTTCCCGCAATTTTATGAACAGTTTGTCAGTTCTGACATCCAACTGCAAAACCTGAAACTGGCCTACCAACTCTACAAACGCCAGAAAGCCGTAATTGAAGTGCGTACAGAAGGGACGAAAAGCGCTCTCCACTTTGCTTATCGGAATCAGTCGTTCCTATTGAGTGATATCTTTGGCGTTCTGGCTGCCTATGGATTAACCATTCATAGCCTCAGTCTCTATGGTCAAATTCATCCCCCGATGCTGGTGTTCATCAAGTTGGTGGTCTCTAGAGGGGGGAAAGCGCTGATGGAGAAAACAGCCGAAAATGTCTGTCGAGCCATTCAGGAGGCCTTAGCGGGTCATTTTGAGGTGGAGGAAATGTTGGCGGTGGAGTTTAACCTGGATGCGGGGCTAGAACAGGTCGATACAGAGTTTTATGTCGATCCGGTGTTCCATCTACCGGCTTTACTGATTGAGGCGGATAATCAGCCGGGATTGTTCTACAAGGTGATGTACGCCATCTGGCAAGAGGATCTATTGGTCGTGAATGCCAATCTGTTGGTCTGGAGGGGGCGGACTCGGTTGATTCTCTATTTGCTCGGGCCCAATGAAAGCTTAATTCCGGAATATCTGGGTCAGAAGATTGCCGAAAGTGTGAAGCAGAGGCTATTAGGTGATCTGAATTAGCTTAGAGCCTTAACTTGCGACTCATGTCTATTGCCTAATGCCTATTGCCTAATCCTATTCCCCATTCCCCATTCCCTATTCCCCATTCCCTATTCCCTATTCCCCATTCCC